>JBGSBH010000022.1:0-16768 GCA_041730635.1 Cypionkella sp. | reverse complement strand
CCCCCCCCCCCCCCCCCCCCCCCCCCCCCCCCGCCCGCCGCCCCCCCCCCCCCCCCCGGCGGCGCTTCTTCGGCCGATCTTCGTGGGGACCGTCGTCGGACTCGGGAGCGTCCTCGGCGATCTCGTCGCTCGCCTCGTCGGTATCCGGTTCGGCGGCCTCGCGGCTCTGCTCCGGCTCGTCCCGCTCGCGCCGACCGCGTCCGCCGCGCCGCCGGCGCTTGCGTCCGCCGCGGCCCTCGCCGCGATCGTCGTCCCGCTCGTCGGCGGTGTCCTCCGCCGCCATCTCCTCCTCGTCGAATTCGTCCTCGATCGGCTCGTCGTCGACCTCTTCCGCGATGGGGGTGAACTTGGGCGCCTGAGTGGGCCGCGGGCCGCTGCTGGCAACGCGCATCTTGGCCCCTTCCTGCTCGCCTTCGGGCAGGACTTCGACGGTGACGCCGTAGCGGTCCTCGATCTCGCTCAGATCGGCGCGCTTGGCGTTGAGCAGGTACACCGCCGCCTCGGTCGAGGCGAACAGCGAGATCACCGTGCCGCGGCCGCGCGCCGCCTCGTCCTCGATCAGCCGCAGCGCGGATAGCCCCGCGGAAGACGCGGTGCGCACGAGGCCGGTGCCGTCGCAGTGCGGGCATTCGCGGGTGGTCGCCTCGAGCACGCCCGTGCGCAGCCGCTGGCGGCTCATCTCCATCAGCCCGAAGCTGGAGATGCGGCCGACCTGGATGCGCGCACGGTCGTTCTTCAGCGCGTCTTTCATCGCCTTTTCGACTTTGCGGACGTTCGATCCGTACTCCATGTCGATGAAGTCGATGACGACGAGGCCGGCCATGTCGCGCAAGCGCAGCTGACGCGCGATCTCGCGCGCCGCTTCGAGATTGGTGTTGAGCGCGGTCGCCTCGATCCCGTGCTCCTTGGTCGACCGCCCTGAGTTGATGTCGATCGACACCAGCGCCTCGGTCGGATTGATCACCAGGTAGCCGCCGCGCTTTAGCTGCACGACCGGGTCGTACATCGCGCGCAGCTGGTCTTCGGCGCCGTAGCGCTGGAACAGCGGCACCGGGTCGCTGTAGGCCTTCACCCGCCGCGCGTGGCTCGGCATCAGCAGCTTCATGAACTCGCGCGCCGCCTTGTAGCCGCCTTCGCCCTCGACGACGACTTCCTCGATCTCCTTGTTGTAGATGTCGCGGATCGCACGCTTGATGAGGTCGCTGTCCGAATGGATCAGCGCCGGCGCGACCGACTTCAGCGTGTTCTCGCGGATCTCGTCCCACAACCGGGCGAGGTAATCGAAATCGCGCTTGATCTCGGGCTTGGTGCGCTGGAGGCCGGCGGTGCGCACGATCAGCCCCATCGATTTGGGCAGCGACAGGTCGCTGACGATCGACTTCAACCGCTTGCGGTCGGCCGCCGAGCTGATCTTGCGGCTGATCCCGCCGCCGTGGCTCGAGTTCGGCATCAGCACGCAGTAGCGGCCGGCGAGGCTGAGATAAGTGGTCAGCGCCGCGCCCTTGTTGCCGCGCTCTTCCTTGACCACCTGCACCAGCAGCACCTGCCGGCGCTGGATCACGTCCTGGATCTTGTACCGGCGGCGCAGGGCCATCCGCTTGGCGCGGACCTCGTCGACTTCCTTCGCGCGGCTGCGCCCGCCCTTGCCCTGGCGCCGTCCGCGGCCCCGGCCGCGGCCACGATCTTCCTCGCCGTTGTCGCTCTCGTCGGGCTCGTCGTCGTCGCCGTTCTCGACCTGCCCGCCCTCGATCGTGGCGACTTCGTCCTTCTCGGAGGTGTCGATCTCTTCGACCCCGTCCTCGGCGATTTCCTCGACGAGCTGCTCGCCGGTCTCGTCGTCGGCGTCGTATTCGTCGCCCGGTGAGTGACCTTCCTCCTCCTCTTCCGCGCGCAGAGCGGCTTCTTCCTCGATCGCCGCGGCTTCTTCGGCCAGCAGGCGCTCGCGGTCTTCCTTGGGGATCTGGTAGTAGTCGGGATGGATCTCGCCGAAGGCGAGGAAGCCGTGGCGGTTGCCGCCGAACTCGACGAATGCCGCCTGCAGCGAGGGTTCGACCCGGGTTACCTTGGCGAGATAGATGTTGCCCTTGATCTGCTTGTGTTCGGCAGATTCGAAATCGAACTCCTCGATCCGATTACCCTGAAGCACCGCCACCCGGGTTTCTTCCGGGTGGCGCGCATCGATAAGCATGCGCGTTGCCATGTATATGTCTCCGTGCGCGCGCCGGCGCCGCCCGATGTCCGTCGAGCGGGTTGCGGGGCGCGCGCGCTGTTGATGAACCGCACCCCGGCCGTTCGGCCGGGCGAGCGAATGCGGACCGGCCCGCGCCGTCACGCGCGATGGGCCGGGGTGATGTGTCTGCAAGCGTGGACCGATGCGCGTGTCGCGCGACCTGGCCCGCACGCCCGGCGCAGCCGCCCTTCGGCGGGTGCGGGAGCTGCGGGGAAGGAAGGCTCATCGCTTGCGTCAACCTGGTCGTCATGGCCGGCACGGGGGACGCGCCGGGGGCCGGTTGAAGCGCGACGAGGGCCTCGCGAGGCGCACTCGGCTGGCACGAGGGCCGCTCGCCCCGGTCGGCGGGGTGCTAGCATCGTGGGATTAACGGGGCAACTATATTGCGCAAAGGCAATGCCGGCACCAAACGGTCTGCCGATGAGCCGCCGCGCCTCGCTGATGCTGGTTTTCCTGCTGCCCGCGGCGCTGCTCGGCGCGCTTCACGCGCTCGGTCTGACGTTGCCGGTACCCGCGTTAGGCCGAAACTATGTCGTGCGTTTCGAGCTGCCGCCGGCGGGGATCCCTGCCGACCTGCCGCGCGTGCAGGGGCCGCAGGATGCGTCGCGCCCGCTGGTGGTGATCGACGCCGGTCACGGCGGCCATGATCCGGGAGCGAGCGCCGGGGCTTTGCGCGAAAAGGACCTGGTGCTGGCCCTCGCGCTCGCCCTGCGCGACGAACTGCTGCGCGGTGGCGGCATCCGCGTGGCACTGACGCGCGAAGACGACCGCTTCCTCGTGCTCGGCGAGCGCGCCGCGGTCGCGCGAACGCTCGGGGCCGATCTCTTCCTGTCGATCCATGCCGATTCGTCGGGCGCGATCGACGGCGTGCGCGGGGCGAGCATCTACACGCTTTCCGACCAGGCCTCGAGCGAGGCGGCCGCCCGCTTCGCCGCGCGCGAGAACAGCGCGGACAGCATCAACGGGGTTCCCCTCGCCGGGCAGAGCGACGCGGTGAGCTCGATCCTGGTCGACCTGGCGCAGCGCCGCACGCAAGGCGACAGCGCGGCGTTCGCCGGGCTGATCGTGCGCGAAGGGGAGGGGGTGCTCCAATTCCACCCGCAGGCGCGCCGGTCGGCCTCGCTCGCGGTGCTGCGCGCGCCGGACGTGCCGGGCGTGCTGTACGAATCGGGCTTCATCACCGATCCCGAAGAGGCGAAGCGCTTGGCCTCGCCGGCCGGCCAGCGCGCGTTCGCCGAGGTGCTCGCGCGCGCGATCCGCATCTACTTCGCCCGCCGATCCTCCGCCGGCTGAGGATCGGCATGGCCACTGGCGCGGCGCGGAAACGCCGTGCTAGAGCGCGCGCGACCATGGCCGATACGACCGCTCTCGAGCATTTCCGCTACCGCATCCGCCGCGACACCCAAGGCGCGGCCGCCTGGTTTCGCGCGAACTGGCGGGCCAAGCGCTGGTTTCGCTGGCTGTCGAGCGTGCTCGGCGCGGGCCTCGCGGTGTTCACGCTCGGCTGGCTGATCCTTTCGGCCGACCTGCCCAACGCCGAGAAGCTGGTCGATTACGAGCCGCCGCTGCCGACGATCGTCCGCGGCCTCGACGGCGAAATCGTCCACTCCTACGCGCGTGAGCGTCGCGTCCAGCTGCAGTACGCCGACTTTCCGCAGGAGCTGATCGAGGCCTACCTGGCGGCCGAGGACAAGACGTTTTTCAGCCACGGCGGGGTCGACCTGTTCGGCACGATGGGCGCGGTGATCGACTACGCGACCAAGTTCGGTTCGGGCGAGCGCGCGGTCGGCGGCTCGACGATCACCCAGCAGGTGGCGAAGAACATCCTGCTGGGCGACGAGTACTCGATCACCCGCAAGCTCAAGGAGATGATCCTCGCCCGGCGGATCGAGGGCGTGCTGACCAAGCAGCAGATCCTCGAGCTCTATCTCAACGAGATCCCGCTCGGCCGGCGCAGCTACGGGGTCCAGGCGGCGAGCCGGGCCTACTTCGACAAGGACGTCAAGGATCTCGAGCTGCACGAGATGGCGTTCCTCGCGATCCTGCCCAAGGCGCCCGAACGCTATGGGCGCAAGAAGAACGAAGCGCTGGCGAGCGCCCGGCGAAATTTCGTGATCGACCAGATGATCGAAAACGACTTCATCACCCCCGCGCAAGGGGCCGCAGCCAAGGCCCGGCCGCTCGGGCTCAAGCCCCTGCGCTCGGGCGTACCTTCGGTCGACGCCGGGTACTTCCTCGAGGATGTCCGGCGCGAGCTGATGGACCGCTTCGGGGAGACGGCGGAGGACGGCAAGAACAGCGTCTACGCCGGCGGGCTGTGGGTGCGCACTTCGCTCGACCCGGAGCTGCAGGACGCCGCGCGCGACGCGCTGCGCGGCGGCATCCTGCGCTACGCCGCGGGCAAGGGCTGGTCGGGGCCGATCGCGACGCTCGACGTGTCGGACGACACCTGGCAGTCGCAGCTCGCCGCCTCGCCGCTCGGGATCAACTACAAGGACTGGCGCATCGGCGTGGTGACGGCGCGGACTGGCCCGCGCGCGACGATCGGCTTTTCCGACGGCGATACCGCGCCCCTGACCGGCTTGCCCGATGGGCTGCGCGCCGGCCATGTCATCGCCGCCGCCCCGGTGGGCAACGCCTATGCCGTGCGCACCGTGCCCGAGGTCTCGGGCGGGTTCCTGGTGCAGGAGCCGGCGACCGGGCGGGTGCTCGCGCTGCAGGGCGGGTTCGACAGCCGGCTGAGCGATTTCAACCGCGCGACGCAGGCGCTGCGCCAGCCCGGCTCGACGATCAAGCCGTTCGTCTACGCGACCGGGCTAGACCAGGGGATGACCCCGGCAAGCGAGGTGCCCGACCAGGCCTACTGCTTCTACCAGGGCGCGGCGCTGGGCGAGAAATGCTTCCGCAACTTCGGCGGCGGCGGCGGCGGGGTGCACACGATGCGTTGGGGTCTCGAGCAGAGCCGCAACCTGATGACCGTCCATATCGCGATGGAGGCGGGGATGCCTAACGTCACCCGCACCTTCGAGCGGATGGGGATCGGGAAATACGAGAACTACCCCTCGTTCGCGCTGGGGGCGGGGGACACCACGGTGCTCAAGATGGTCAACGCCTATTCCGCGCTGGCCAACCACGGGCGGCTGCACCAGCCGACGCTGATCGACTACGTTCAGGACCGCCGGGGCAAGGTCATCTGGCGCGCCGACCGGCGCGGATGCGGCAAATGCAACATGGCCGAGTGGGACGGCAGGCCGATGCCGCGCCTCAAGCCCACCGGGCGCCAGGCGATGGACCCGCGCACCGCGTACCAGGTCGTGCACATGCTCGAGGGGGTCATTCAGCGCGGGACCGCGGTGCGGCTGCGCGCGCTCGAGTTGCCGCTGTTCGGCAAGACCGGGACCACCACCGGCCCAACCAACGCCTGGTTCGTCGGCGGCAGCCCCGATATGATCGCGGGGATGTACATCGGCTTCGACAAGCCGCGCAACCTCGGGGGCTGGGTCCAGGGCGGCAACACTGCCGGGCCGATGATGAGCGACTTCGTCAAGGCGACCCGCAAGCGCTGGTCGGACGATCCGTTCGTCGCCCCGGCGGGGGTGCGGATGGTGCGGATCGACCGCCGCAGCGGGAAGCGCGTGTTCGACGCCTGGCCGAGCGACGATCCGATGGCCTCGGTGATCTGGGAAGCGTTCAAGCCCGATACCGAGCCACCGCGCGCCACCCGCCAGGACGAGGTCGCCGCCAAGCGCAACGAGATCCTCGAGCTGATCCGCCGCGGTCGCCAGGCCGCCGCGCGAGCGGCCGCTCCGCGGCGGCCGGAGCCCGAGCCGCGGGAAGACTTCGTCGAGGAACAGGGCGGCCTCTACTGAGGACGCGCGAAAGGAACGCCGACATGAGAAAGATCGCACTCGCACTTGCCGCCCTCGCGCTGTCGGCGATGCCGGCCGCCGCCAGCCTTCCGGTCGGGGCCAAGGCGCCGCTGTTCTCCACTCAGGCGGCGAAGGCGGGCAAGGCCTCGGCCTTCTCGCTGCGCAGCGCGCTCGCCAGAGGCCCCGTGGTGCTCTATTTCTATCCCAAGGCGTTCACCAAGGGCTGCACGCTCGAAGCCAACGCTTTCGCCGAAGCGACGCCCGAATTCGCGCGCTACGGCGCGACGGTCGTCGGCATGTCGAACGACGACATCGAGACGTTGAAGCGCTTCTCCAAAGAGGAATGCCGCGACAAGTTCGCTGTCGCCGCGGCAACGCCGAAGATCGTCGCCGCTTATGACGCCGAGCTGGTGCGCGACGGCAAGAGCACCGGGATGACCGAGCGCACCAGCTACGTGATCGATCGCCGGGGGCGGATCGTGTTCGTTCACTCCGACCTCGACTACAAGGATCACGTCCGCCTGACCCTCGCCGCCGTCAGGCAGCTTCACGCCGGGCGCGCGCGCTGATCGGCGCTCTTTCGCGCATCGATTCGCTCGGCTAAGCGCCGGGCCCCATTTGCTGGAGAACATGTTGCATGCGTGCCGAAGGGCAGGCCCACGTCGACCGTATCGAGGCGGCGCTGGCGCTGGTGCGTCAGGCGCTCGACTGGGACCGCGCGCTGCGCCGGCTCGACGAGCTGAACGCGCGGGTCGAAGACCCCAACCTGTGGAACGATCCGAAGGAAGCCGAGAGCGTCATGCGCGAGCGGCGCCGGCTCGAAGCCGCGATCGGCACGGTCAACGAGATCACCCGCGAGATGGCCGATGCGGTCGAATTCGTCGAGCTGGGCGAGAGCGAAAGCGATCCCGAGATCGAGCGCGAGGGGCTCGAAACCCTCGCCCGGCTGGCGGAGCGCGCCGATGCCGACAAAGTCCAGGCGCTGCTCTCGGGCGAAGCCGACGCCAACGACACCTTCCTCGAAATCCACGCCGGCGCCGGCGGCACCGAAAGCCAGGACTGGGCCGAGATGCTCCAGCGGATGTACACCCGCTGGGCCGAGCGCAAAGGCTACAAGGTCGATCTGGTCGATTACCACGCGGGCGATCAGGCGGGGATCAAGAGCGCGACGCTGCTGATCAAGGGTGACAACGCCTACGGCTACGCCAAGACCGAGAGCGGGGTGCACCGGCTGGTGCGCATCAGCCCGTACGATTCGAGCGCCCGGCGGCACACCAGCTTCAGCTCGGTGTGGGTCTATCCGGTGATCGACGACAACATCGACATCGAGGTCAACCCCGCCGACCTCAAGATCGACACCTACCGCGCCAGCGGCGCGGGCGGCCAGCACGTCAACACCACCGATTCCGCGGTGCGCATCACCCACGTGCCGAGCGGGATCATCGTCGCCAGCCAGATCGACCGCAGCCAGCACAAGAACCGCGAGATCGCGATGGGCATGCTCAAGGCGCGCTTGTTCGAGGCCGAGATGCGCCGGCGCGAGGAGGCCGCCAGCGCCGAGCATGCGAGCAAGACCGACATCGGCTGGGGGCACCAGATCAGGAGCTACGTTCTGCAGCCGTACCAGATGGTGAAGGATCTGCGCACCGGCCACACCTCGCCGACCCCCGACGACGTGCTCGACGGCGCGCTCGATCCGTTCATCTCGGCCGCGCTCGCCCAGCGGGTCACCGGCGAGACCGTCGAGGTCGAGGACGCCGAGTGATGCACCGGCTCGCCGCGACGGCGGTGGCCCTCGCGCTCGCGGGATGCGACCTCGCGCTCCCCGGCGAGGGCGACCGGCCCGAGACCGCGCGCGAGTTCCCCCGCGCGCAGCGCGATGTCTCGGAGCTGAGCGGCAACCAGTTCTCCACCGAGACCGAGCGCGACAGCCTGGGGGAGGCGACCAAGGTGATGGACCTCGCCGAAATCCGGCCGGGGATGACGGTCGCCGACATCGGCGCGGGCGAGGGCTATTACACCGTCCGCCTGGCCGAGCGGGTCGGGCGAGAAGGGCGGGTGCTGGCGCAGGACATCGACCGCGAGGCCCTGAGCCGGCTGGGCCAGCGGGTCGAGCGCGAGCGGCTGGAAAACGTCTCGATCCGGCTCGGTACGCCCGACGATCCGAAGCTGCCGGCGAGCAGCTTCGACCGGGTGTTCCTGGTCCACATGTACCACGAGGTGCAGGAGCCTTACGCCTTCCTCTGGCGGCTGTGGCCGGCGCTCAAGCCCGACGGGCGGGTGATCGTGGTCGACATGAACCGGCCGACCGACCAGCACGGGATCGATCCGCTGCTCCTGAGCTGCGAGATGGAACGGGTCGGGTTCACACTCGAGACCTTCAAGGACGCGCCCGAGTTGGTCGGGTACTATGCACAGTTCAAGCGAGCCGCTAAGCGCCCCGAGCCGGCGGATATCAAGCCGTGTCGGCGCGAGCCGGGCACATCTGGCGGGCCCGCGCATTGAACGTCCACGAAGGCGATTATAGCAAATGACATTCAAGGGGCTGCAGCCCATCCTCTATGGCGGGCGCGAGGTCTGGCCGCTGGTCGAGGGCGGCAAGGGCGTTTCGGCGACCAATCATCTGAGCTCGGGCGCCTGGGCGGCGGCGGGCGGCATCGGCACGGTCAGCGCGGTCAACGCCGACAGCTACGACGCCGAAGGCAAGATCGTGCCGCAGATCTACGACGCGCTGACCCGCCTCGAACGGCACGAGCAGCTGATCCGCTACGCGATCGACGGCGCGGTCGAACAGGTCCGCCGGGCGTACGACATCGCCAGCGGTCGCGGCGCGATCAATATCAACGTGCTGTGGGAGATGGGCGGGGCGCAGGCGGTGCTCGAGGGGGTGCTCGAGCGAACGCGCGGGCTGGTCACCGGGGTCACCTGCGGCGCGGGGATGCCCTACAAGCTCGCCGAGATCGCGGCGCGCTTCAACGTCCACTACCTGCCGATCATTTCCTCGGCGCGGGCGTTCCGCGCGCTGTGGAAGCGCAGCTACAGCAAGGTCGCCGAGCTGATGGCGGCGGTGGTTTACGAAGACCCGTGGCTCGCCGGCGGGCACAACGGGCTCTCCAACGCCGAGGACCCGCTGAAGCCGGAAGATCCGTACCCCCGCGTCAAGGCGCTGCGCGAGACAATGCGCGCCGAAGGGGTGAGCGAGGACACCGCGATCGTGATGGCCGGCGGGGTCTGGTACTTGCGCGAGTGGAACGACTGGATCGACAATCCCGAACTCGGCAAGATCGTCTTTCAGTTCGGCACCCGCCCGTTGCTGACGCAGGAAAGCCCGATCCCCGACGACTGGAAGGAAGCGCTGCGCCATCTCGAGGAAGGCGACGTGCTGCTGCACAAGTTCTCGCCCACCGGTTTCTACAGCTCAGCGGTGAAGAACGATTTCCTCTACGACCTGATCCATCGCGCGGAGCGGCAGACCCCGTTCAGCAAGGTGGCGGCGGGCGAGCACGCCCGCCAGCTCGATATCGGCGTGCGCGGCAAGAACTTCTGGGTCGCGCCGGCGGACTACCAGCGCGCGCTCGGCTGGTTCGCCGCCGGCTACACCGAAGCGCTGAAGACCCCCGACGACACGATCGTCTACGTCACCCCCGCCAGCCGCGACACCATCCGGCAGGACCAGAAGGACTGCATGGGCTGCCTCAGCCACTGCCAGTTCTCGAGCTGGAAGGATCACGACGACTACACCACCGGGCGCCTCGCCGATCCGCGCAGTTTCTGCATCCAGAAGACGCTGCAGGACATCGCTCACGGCGGGCCGGTCAACGACAACTTGATGTTCGCCGGCCACGCGGCGTACCGCTTCAAGCAGGACCCGTTCTATTCGAACAACTTCACCCCCACGGTGAAGCAACTGGTCGACCGGATCCTGACCGGGGACTGACGCGCTAGCGCCAGTGCTGCAGCGACCGGATCGCCGCGGGCAGCTCGGCTTCCTCGCGGGGGCTCGCGAGCACCCGCTCGACCGCGTGCCAGTTGCGCCGGAGTTTCGAGCGGCGCCAGAGGTTGGTCACGAAGGCCCGCTGCATCATCCTCTGCCCGTCGAGCGACACCTCGAGTTCCACCGGCGCGGCGAACAGCGCGAGGGCGCCGTGCCGCCGGACGTAGACGGTACCGAAGCGGTAACCCTCGCACCGCAGGCGCGAGGTGGCCGCATCGAGCCAGCTCGGCCGGTCGAGGATCGCGCTCTTCTCCGCGCCGAACAGCACGATCAGATCGCGCGCCGCGAGCGCCTTCATGTCGCGCGCGTCACGGTTGATCCAGCCGCGCATCCAGCGGTGTTCCAACGCTTCGATCCGGGAGGCGAACGAGTCCATCGCCTACACCAGCCCCTCGAGCACCTGGTCGGGCGGGCGGTGGCCATCGGCCCAGAAGCGGATGTTGGCGATGACCTTCTCGCCGGAGGCCTCGCGGCCTTCCACGGTGGCGCTGCCGATGTGCGGCTGGGCGATCACGTTGGGGAGCGCGACCAGCCGGTCGTCGACCTTGGGCTCTTCGGGAAAGACGTCGAGCCCGGCGCCGCCGAGGTGGCCGCTCTCGAGCGCGGCGATCATCGCCTCGTAGTCGACGAGGTCCGCGCGGGCGGTGTTGATCAGCGTCGCGCCGGGCTTCATCGCGGCGATCCGCGCGGCCGACAGCAGCCCGCGGGTCTCGGGCGTTGCCGGGCAGTGCAGGGTGACGATGTCGGCCCTCCGCAGCAGCGCGTCGAGATCGGGCTCGTATTCGGCGCCGAACATGCTCTCGACCGCTTGCGGCAGGCGGTGGCGATTGTGGTAGCGGATGGTGAGCCCGAAGGCGCGGGCGCGCCAGGCCACCGCCTGGCCGATCCGGCCCATGCCGACGATCCCGAGCACTTTGCCGCCGAGCTTGCGGCCGAGCAGCGCGGAAGGCGCCCAGCCGGTCCACTCGTGCCGGCGGATAAGCGCGGTCCCTTCGCGCAGGCGGCGCGGCACGCCGATGATCAGCGCCATCGTCAGGTCGGCGGTATCGTCGGTGAACACCCCGGGGGTGTTGGTGACGATGATCCGCCGCGCCCGGGCAGCCGCGAGGTCGATGTGATCGACGCCCGCGCCGAAGCTGGCGATGAGGCCGAGGTCGGGCCCCGCCTGCTCGATCAGCGCGGCGTCGATGCGGTCGGTGACGGTCGGCACCAGCACGTCGGCGGTGCGCATCGCCGCGGCGAGCTGGTCGCGGGTCAGCGGGACGTCGGCCTCGTTGAGGGTGGTATCGAACAGCTCGCGCATCCGCCCCTCGACCGAGGGCAGCAGGTGGCGGGTGACGACGACCCGCGGCTTGGCCGTGCGGCGGGGGGTGGGGCGCTCGCTCATCGCCGCCGGGCTAGGGGGAAGCGGGCCGGGCGGTCAAGCGCTGGCGGCTTGCGCGCCGTGGGGCTGCGGCGCTAACGGCGAGCCGATCATGCGAAACCTTGCGCTTGCCCTGGCCCTGGCCGCTTTCGGCGCCGCTCCGCTCGCCGCGCAGGAGCGCGAAGCCCCCTACTGGGCCTCGATCAAGGCCGAGCGGCTCAACATGCGCGCCGGGCCGGGCCGCGACTTCCCGATCCGCTGGGTCTACAATCGCGCCGGGCTGCCGCTCAAGGTCGTCCGGGTGCACGAAGGCTGGCGGCTGGTGCGCGATCCCGACGGGGCCGAAGGCTGGGTGACCGCTAACCTGCTCAGCCGCGAGCGCGGCGCGCTGGTCGTCGGGGAAGGCCTCGCCCCGATCCGCGCCGGGCCGTCCGATGGCGCGCGGCTCAAGTGGAACGCCGAGCCCGGAGTGGTCGCGGCGCTCGGCGAATGCGAGCGGGGATGGTGCGAGGTCGACATCGGCGGCCGCGCCGGGTTCATGCAGGCGCGCCGCCTGTGGGGGGCCGGGCGGCCCTGACGGGCGCCCGCGCGGGCCCCGGCGCCGCGCTCAGACGAGCTCGAGCGCGACCGCGGTCGCTTCGCCGCCGCCGATGCACAGCGAGGCTACCCCGCGCTTGAGGCCTCTCTGCCGGAGCGCGTTCAGCAGGGTGACGATGATCCGCGCGCCGCTTGCCCCGATCGGATGGCCCAGCGCGGTCGCCCCGCCGTGGACGTTGACCCTGGCATGGTCGAGCCCGAGGTCCTTGATCGCGAACATCGCGACGCAGGCGAACGCCTCGTTGATCTCGAACAGGTCCACCTCGTCCTTCGACCAGCCGGCCTTCTTCAGCACCTGCTCGATCGCGCCGACCGGAGCGGTGGTGAAATCCTTCGGCTCCTGCGCGTGCGCGGCCATCGCCACGACGCGGGCGACCGGTTCGAGCCCCTTTTCCCGAGCCACGCTCTCGCGGGTCAGCACCAGCGCGGCCGCGCCGTCCGAGATCGAGCTCGACGAGGCGGCGGTGATGGTTCCTTCCTTGGCGAAGGCGGCCTTCAACTGGCGGATCTTGTCGGGGTTGCCCTTGGGCGGCTGCTCGTCGGCATCGACCGTGACCTCGCCCTTGCGGCTGGCGACAGTCACCGGCACGATCTCGTCGGCGAAGGCGCCGCCTTCGATCGCGGCGTTGGCGCGGCGGAGCGACTCGACCGCATAATCGTCCTGCGCTTTGCGAGTGAGCTGGTACTCGTTCGCGGTGTCCTGCGCGAACGTGCCCATCGCGCGGCCGGCGTCGTAGGCATCCTCGAGCCCGTCGAGGAACATGTGATCGTAGGCGGTATCGTGCCCGATCCGCGCCCCGCCGCGGTGCTTCTTGAGCAGATACGGCGCATTGGTCATGCTCTCCATGCCGCCCGCGATCGCGAGGTTCATGCCGCCGCTGGCGAGCGCTTCGGAAGCCATGATCACCGTCTGCATCCCGCTGCCGCAGACTTTGTTGACGGTGGTCGCCTGGACCGATTTGGGCAGCCCGGCCTTCAGCGCCGCCTGCCGGGCCGGCGCCTGGCCGAGCCCGGCGGGCAGCACGCAGCCCATGTAGATGCGCTCGATGTCCTCGCCCGCCACGCCCGCGCGCTCGACCGCCGCCTTGACCGCGGTGGCGCCGAGATCGGTCGCCGACACGTCCGACAGGCAACCCTGCATTCCGCCCATCGGCGTGCGCGCGTAGGACAGGATGACGACCGGATCGGCGGCGGAGAACGTGGGCATGGCGGGATCTTTCAGAACTGGCTTGCAGGCGATCTAATGCTGCACCGCGGCGATGACAATGCGCGCGCGCCCGAGCGTAGTCCGGGGGGGTGTTGACACCTGTGACGGTGTCCAGGCGCAAAACCCGCCGGCGCGGGCGAAATCCGTCACTTTGCGCGGGCAAAGCGTCGCTTTGTTGGCCGAAGTGTCGCTTTCGCGATCCACAGTGTCGCCTTGAAACGGCGCAAGTGTCGCGTTGTGGCGCGAAAAGCGTCGCCTTCCGGGTGCCGGGAGCTTTCGCAAAGCGGAATCGCCAGTGTCGGTCATCTCCGCCGTGCCTGGCACGAAAGCCGGGCTGTAGGACAGCCCCGTAGAGGGTATGCTTGCCAAGCGCGGCGATATCGCCGAGATCGAGTGGCAGATCGAAACGGGAGATCGTCATGGCCGAGGACCGCAAGACCGAGCTCAGCGCCTTGCTGAAGAAGCAGCGCGACGCGTTCACCGCCGCCCGGCCCGAACCGCTCGACGCCCGGCGCGATCGGATCGAGCGCGCGATGGCGCTATTGGAGGAGAGCGCCGACGAGCTGTGCCGGGCGATGAGCGCCGACTTCGGCAGCCGCTCGATCCAGCAGTCGATGATCACCGACATCGCCGGGACGGTCGGCTTCGGCAAGTACTGCCTCAAGCATCTCGGCGCGTGGTCGCGGCCCGAGAAGCGCAAGGTCCAGTTCCCGCTCGGCCTGCTCGGCGCCCGGGCCGAGCTGCGCTACGAGCCCAAGGGGGTGATCGGCATCCTCTCGCCCTGGAACTTCCCGGTGAACCTCTCCTTCGGGCCGCTGATGCAGGTGTTTGCCGCCGGCAACCGGGCGATGATCAAGCCGAGCGAGTTCACCGAGCGGACCAGCGACCTGATGGCCGAGCTGGTCGCCAAGCGGTTCGACGAGGCGGAGTGCGCGGTCGTCACCGGCGGGCCCGAGGTGGCGCACGCCTTCAGCGAGTTGCCGTTCGATCACCTGGTGTTCACCGGCTCGACCGCGACGGGGCGCAAGGTGATGGAAGCCGCGGCGAAGAACCTCGTCCCGGTCACCCTCGAGCTTGGCGGCAAGAGCCCGGTCTTCCTGGGCAAGGATGCCGACCTCAAGAAGGCCGGGGAGCGGATCGCGATGGGCAAGATGATGAACGCGGGGCAGATATGCCTCGCGCCCGATTATCTCTACGTGCCCGAGGAAGTGGAGGAAGGCGCGGTCGCCGCGGTCCAGCTCGGGGTGCACGAGATGTACCCCAAGCTGCTCGACAACGACGACTATGCCAGCGTCGTCTCCGACCGGCATTTCGAGCGGCTGCAGGGGCTGGTCGCCGATGCGCGCGAGAAGTGCGCCGAGGTGATCGAGGTGAACCCGGGCGAGGAAGACTTTTCCTCGGCCAACGCCCGCAAGATGCCGCTCACGATCTTGCGCCATGTCAGCGACGACATGAAGGCGATGCAGGAGGAGATCTTCGGCCCCGTCCTGCCGGTGAAGACCTACAAGGCGATCGACGAGGCGATCGACTACGTCAACGCGCACGACCGCCCGCTCGGGCTCTACTACTTCGGCGAGAGCGCGGCCGAGCGGGAGAAAGTGCTCACCCGCACGATCAGCGGCGGGGTGACGGTGAACGACGTGATCTTCCACGTCTCGATGGAAGACCTGCCGTTCGGGGGCGTGGGCCCGTCAGGCATGGGCAGCTATCACGGGATCGAGGGTTTCCGCGAATTCAGCCACGCCCGCAGCATCTACACCCAGCCCAAGATCGACGTCGCCAAGCTCGGCGGCTTCAAGCCGCCCTATGGCGCGGCGACCGCCAAGGCGATCCGGGGGATGATGAAATAAGGGCCTCCGTTCCGCCCTCCTTCAATCGTCGGCCCGGACTCGATCCGGGCCAGTGCTGCTCTTTGCACCAGCGGTAGCCAAGACAGCACCACTCCGGATCAGGTCGGGGGTGACGGCTGGGGTGTCGGGCCCAACGAGCACTCGCGATCAGCAACCCGCCTTGCCAAAAATGCACGCCCGCCGCCCTTGCGGCACCCTTTGTCCGGGCCTAGAGGCGAGCCCGCGAGCCAAGCGGGATTCAACGTGGTCGATCTCTCCCAGTACCTGCCGATCCTGATTTTCCTGGGGCTCGCGCTCGGGCTGTCGGCCCTGTTCGTGTTCCTGCCGATGGGCGTCGCGCGGCTGACCGGCGCGCATAACCCCACGGCCGAAAAGCTCAGCGAGTACGAGTGCGGCTTCCCCGCCTTCGAGGACCCGCGCGAGCCGTTCGACGTGCGGTTCTACCTCGTCGCGATCCTGTTCATCGTGTTCGATCTCGAAGCGGCCTTTCTGTTTCCCTGGGCGGTCAGCCTCGACCTCACCGGCTGGCCCGGCTGGATCACGATGATGGTGTTCCTCGCCGAACTCGGCGTCGGCCTCGCCTACGCGTGGAAGAAGGGGGCGCTCGAATGGGAGTGAAGGACGGCACCGCGCTGAGCCACGCGCTCGCCAATCCGGCCGCCACCACGGTGCGCGGGGACGCGCACAACTGGGTGCTGCACCCCGACGCGAAGCTGCCCGACGAAGGGTATGTCAACGCGCTGTCGACCGAGCTCGACAACAAGGGGTTCCTCGTCACCAGCACCGAGGAGCTGTTCCAATGGGCGCGCACCGGCAGCCTGTGGTGGATGACCTTCGGCCTCGCCTGCTGCGCGGTCGAGATGATCCACGTCAATATGCCGCGCTATGACATGGAGCGCTTCGGCGTCGCCCCGCGCGCCTCGCCGCGCCAGTCGGACGTGATGATCGTCGCCGGCACGCTGTGCAACAAGATGGCCCCGGCGCTGCGCAAGGTCTACGACCAGATGTCGGACCCCAAGTACGTGATCAGCATGGGCTCGTGCGCCAACGGCGGCGGGTATTATCACTACAGCTACAGCGTGGTGCGCGGGTGCGACCGGATCGTGCCGGTGGACATCTACGTGCCCGGCTGCCCCCCGACCGCCGAGGCGCTGCTCTACGGCGTGATGCAGCTCCAGCGGAAGATCCGCCGCGAAGGGACGATCGAGCGGTAGGATGGCCACCGTGCTTCACCCGGCTCCGCGCTTCGCGTCGAACGAAGGCGTGATCGATGCGCTCGCCGCTTCGCTCGGCGACCGGCTGCATGCCGCGCGCGAGGAGCACGGCGAGGTAGTGCTGACGATCGCGCGCGACAGCGTGGACGAGACCTTGCGCAGCTTGCGCGACGAGCACGATTACCAGCAGCTGATGGAGATCGCCGGGGTCGATTTCCCCAACCGGCCCGAGCGCTTCGAAGTGGTCTACATGCTGCTGTCGCTGACCCGGAACCACCGGCTTATCGTCAAGTGCAGCGCGGCCGAGCACACCCCGGTGCCGACGGTCACCACGCTGTGGCCCAACGCCGGCTGGCTCGAGCGCGAGGTGTTCGACATGTTCGGCGTCCTGTTCGCCGGCAACACCGACCTCCGCCGCATCCTCACCGACTACGGCTTCGAAGG
>JBGSBH010000021.1:0-16916 GCA_041730635.1 Cypionkella sp. | reverse complement strand
CGATCAGCCCCGCCTCGCTGCCCGGCTCGGCCAGCAGGATCGCATTGTCGGGCGCGACCATATGCGCGACATCGCCGACCATGGGTGCGGCCACCGGCAGCCCTGCTGCCATGGCCTCCATCACCGAGATCGGCTGCTGCTCGCTGTCCGACGATAGCGCGAAGATATCGAACAGCCCGACATAGCGCGCAGGGTTCTTGAGGAAGCCGGGCATCAGCAGCCGGTCGGCAATACCGAGGCGCGCCGCCTCAGCCTCGATCGCCGCGCGCTCGGGCCCCTCGCCGACGATCACCAGCTGGCAGTACTCGGGCAGCGGCGCGCAGGCGCGCACCAGCGCGGCGAGGTTCTTGACCGGGCGCAAGCCGGCGAGCGTGCCGATCCACAGCTCGCCCGAATGCTTGATCACGCCCGGCAGCGCATCGGGCGCCGGCTGCGCTTCGAACGCCCGCGTATCGATGCCGTTGGCGATGCGGATCACCCGCCCGATCGGCTGCGCCCAGGCGGTAAGCGCGATTTCCTCGAGCGTCTCCGACGGCACGACCAGCCCGCGCGCGCGGCCGAGCGCGATCCGCCGGTACCAGTTGCGCGAGCGTTTAAGCCCCCGCCGCTCGTCGTCGTTGAAGCCGTCCTCGTGATGGATCAGCGGGGGCAGGCCGAACGCCTCGCCGAACAGCGTCGCCGCCATCACCGCGTCGATGGCGCCCCAGTTGTAGGTCAGCACCAGATCGTACCCGCGCATCGCCTCGGCCAGCCGCTTCAGACGGCCGAGCGTCGGCCGGCCCTGAAGCGGGGGGAACGCCGCCGGCCAGTCGACCTTGATCGCGCGCGCGATCTCGGCCGCGGCTCCGGTCTCGTCCGCCACGCCGCTGACGATCGCGTGATCGATTCCGGGGCCGAACGCGTTCATCAGCCGCACCGCGCGGCGTTCCTTGCCGCCGCGCGCAAAGCTCGAATGGAGGTGGAGGATGCGCGGGCGCGCGCCGGGCGCGCCGCTCATGCGGCCTGCGCGAGCAGCCGCTCGATCGCCGCCAGCGCTTGCGGCTCGGCGAGCGTCGGCGCGTGGCCGACGCGCGGAACGGTCACCACCTCGAGCGCGGGCACCCGGCGTTGCATCTCGCGCGCGGTATCGGCGGCCAGGATCCGCGACAGCTCGCCGCGCAGCAGCAGCAGCGGCCGCCCGGCGAGCGCCTCGAACGCCGGCCACAGGTCCGCCGCGCCCGGTGCGGGGTCGGCGGCGAACGGTTCGGCGATGCCCATGTCGTAGTCGTAGACGATGCGCCCGTTGGCCCCCAGCGCCATCACCCGCTTGGCCATCGCCAGCCAGTCGCCGAGCGCGAAGTCCGGATAGGCTTCGCGGTGAGTCTGCTCGAGCGCGCGGGCGGCGTGCATCCAGGTGGGAAAGCTGCCCCCCTGGCCGACGTATTCGCGGATCGCCGCGATGCCCGCCGGGTCGATCTCCGGCCCCACGTCGACCAGCGTGGCGGCGGCGATCCGCTGCGGCTCCACCAGCGCGAGCAGCATCGTCATCAGCCCGCCGAGCGACGTGCCGATCGACACGAACCGGTCGATCCGCTCCTGCTCAAGCAGGGCGAGAAGATCGGCGACGTACTGCGCCGGCATGTAGGTCGCGGTATCCTTGGCGTAGTCCGATTCGCCGCGCCCGCGCATCTCGGGGACGATCACGCGCCATTCGCCCGCCAGCCGCTCCGCCAGCGCCGCCCCGTCGCGCGCGTTGCGCGTCAGCCCGTGCAGGATCAGCACCGGCGGCCGGTCGGCGCGCCCAGGGTAATCGCGGAAGTGCAGCCGCAGCCCGTCCGCCGACGACCAGGTGCGATCGGCCCAAGCGCGCGCTGCAGCAGTGGTCGCAGTGGCCATGTCCATCGGCGCGAGCGGCTCCGGCGTTCGCGGCTTGTATGGCCGCACCCTCGCCCCCACTATCGCCCGATGCGTGCCGAACCGCAACCGGGCGAGTATCGCCCCGAAACGCCGCTGCTGGCGCTGGCCGAGTGGCTCGGCGATCCGGTGGTCCCCGCCGCGTTCCCGCGTGCCGACTTGCGCTGGCGCAACGATCGGTGGGCGGCGCCGGTCGGACTCGCGCACTTGTCCGACGCAGACTGGCTCCGCCATTTCGCGCGGTTCGAGCCGCTGCCCGGCAACCTGCCCGCGCCCCTCGCGCTGCGTTACCACGGGCACCAGTTCCGGGTGTACAACCCCGAGCTTGGCGACGGGCGCGGGTTCACCTTCGCGCAGCTGCGCAGTGCCGACGGGCGGCTGCGCGAGCTCGGCACCAAGGGATCGGGCACCACGCCCTACAGCCGCACCGCCGACGGCCGGTTGACGCTGAAGGGCGCGGTGCGCGAGCTGCTGGCGACCGAGATGCTCGAGGCGCTGGGGGTCGACACCAGCAAGACCTTCTCGGTCGTCGAGACCGGCGAGGAACTGGTCCGCGGCGACGAGCCCTCGCCGACCCGCTCGGCAGTGCTGGTGCGGCTCAGCCACGGCCATATCCGGATCGGCAGCTTCCAGCGCCTCGCGATGCTGGGAGAGCGCGAGCACCTGGCGCAGCTCGTCGCCTACTGCCTCGCCCAGTTCCCCGGCCCGCCGCCCCCCGCCGATGCCCCGGGGCGTGGCGAGCCGGCGGTGATCCTGCTCCACCAGGTGGTCGAGCGGCTGGCCGACCTGGCGGCGAGCTGGATGGTCGCGGGCTTCGTCCACGGGGTGCTCAATACCGACAACATGAACGTCTCGGGCGAGAGCTTCGACTACGGCCCGTGGCGCTGGCTGCCCGCGTGGGATCCGGGCTTCACCGCGGCCTATTTCGATCATGCCGGCCTCTACGCCTTCGGCCGCCAGCCCGAGGCGTTGTACTGGAATTGCGGACAGCTCGCGATCGCCTTGCGAGCGGTGTGCGAAGCGCCGCCGCTGGTCGCCGCGCTCGAGCGGTTCGGACCGCTCTACATGGCGAATGTGCGCCGCCGCTGGCTGTGGCGGCTCGGGCTGCGAGCGCAGGGCGAGGAACGCGACGCGGCGCTGGTCGCCGCGTGCGAGGCCGCGATGCACGAGGGCGGGGAGCCGCCCGATGTCTTTTTCCACCGCCACCGCTTCGGGCGCGGCGCGACCGGGCTCCTCGCGGAAGCGCTGGAGGGGTACGCCCCCATGGGCGAGCCGCACCCGTTGTGGGACGAGCCCGCCCCGCCCTCGCTGGTGATCGACCGGGTCGAGGCGCTGTGGGCCGCGATCGCCGAACGCGACGACTGGGCGCCGCTCGGGGCCGAGGTGGCCGCGATCCGCCGGCTGGGCGACGCGCTCGGCCCCGCGCCGTCCCCCGCCGGGCACCTCGCACCGGCTGAAAAAGCAAAAGATATTCACCACGTCCGGCATCTGTGAGTAAGGACTGGCACGGTTAAGCACGCTGCCCGCGCCGGTCCGGAGTAACCCTTCTTGCCAACCGCCGAGATCATCTCCCGCGAGCCCGCGACCGGTGCCGAGCTATGGCGCGGTCCGGTGGGCGACGTCGAGGCGGCGGTCGCGCGCGCGCGGCGGGCGTGGCCCGAGTGGGCGGCGAAGCCGCTCGCCACCCGGGTCGAGCTGGTCCGCCGATTCGCCAACGAGGTGCGCAAGAGCAACGATACGCTCGCCGAGCTGATCGCGCGCGAGACCGGCAAGCCGCTGTGGGAAGCGCGGACCGAAGTCGAATCGGTGGTCGCGAAAGTCGACATCTCGGTCGGCGCCTATGCCGAACGGACTGGGCAGAAGCGGCTCGACAGCGCGCTGCAGGGGGCCGCGGCGGTGCGCCACAAGCCGCACGGGGTGATGGCGGTGCTCGGCCCCTACAACTTTCCCGCCCACCTGCCCAACGGCCACATCGTCCCCGCGCTGATCGCGGGCAACGCCGTGGTCTTCAAGCCGAGCGAGAAGACCCCGGCGGTGGGCGAATTTCTCGTCGGCTGCTTCCACCGCGCGGGCGTCCCGGAGGAGGTCGTGCAGTTGCTCGTCGGCGGACCGGGCGAGGGGCAGGCGCTGGTCGCCCACCGCGACGTCGACGGGGTGCTGTTCACCGGAAGCGCGCAGGCCGGCATCGCGATCAACCGCAAGCTCGCCGCCAACCCCGGCAAGATCGTCGCGCTCGAGATGGGCGGCAACAATCCGATCGTGGTCATCGACACGCCCAAGGTGGCGGACGCCGCCATCCTGGTGGTGCAGAGCGCCTTCACCACCGCCGGCCAGCGCTGCACCGCGGCGCGCCGGCTGATCGTCAAGGCGAGCATGTACGACGCGCTGATCGGCGAGGTGAAGAACCTTGCCGACCGGATCGTCTATGCCGAACCGTTCGCCGACCCGCCGCCGTTCATGGGCCCGCTGATCGACAACGACGCGGCCGATCAGCTGACCGAGAGCTTCCTCTACCTGCTGTCGAACGGCGGCCGGGCGATCAAGCACATGCAGCGCCCCGACGACCGCCTGCCGTTCGTCAGCCCGGCGCTGATCGACGTGACGGCGATGGCCGAACGTCCCGACGTCGAGCTGTTCGGCCCGTTGCTGCAGGTGATCAGGGTCGACGATTTCGACCAGGCGATCGCCGAGGCCAACGCGACCCGCTTCGGCCTCAGCGCGGCGCTGATCGGGGGCGGGCCGCAGGATTACAACCGCTTCTGGGCCAACGTGCGCGCCGGGGTCATCAACTGGAACCGCCCGACCAGCGGCGCCAGCAGCAAGGCGCCGTTCGGCGGCGTCGGCCTGTCGGGCAACCACCGGCCTTCGGCATTCTACGCCGCCGATTATTGCGCCTATCCGGTCGCCAGCACCGAGATGGATCAGCCGCGCGCGAGCATCGGCATGGGCATCCGCGAGGAACGGCGCAAGAAACCGCGGCCCAAGGAAACCTAGCGCTCGATCGTCGTCAGCCGGACCAGCGTCGTGCCGTTATCCTCGCGCGCGTAGATATCGTAGGCCAGCCGGCCCGCCCGCCCGCGCAAGCGCCAGTCACGCCCTGCTTCGGCCAGCGAGGGATCGTCGGCGCCCACGGACCGCGCGCGGGCGGCGTAGAACGCCAGCACCTTTTCCCGTGCGACCGGAGTAGCGAACGCGACCGTGCGCACGCGGCAGCCCGGGGTGTCGCTGCCGGCCGCGTCGATCATGTTTCCTCGCGGGTAGACCGGAAAGGCGCGCGGCATCCGCGCGGCCCAGATCGGCGATGGAGCGAGCGTCGCTTCGCACGGGCGGCTGCCGGCGAGCGCCCTCACCCGCTCGCTCGCGTCCGCTCCGCGCGCGAGCACGGTCCCCGCGCTCCCGGGGTCGCCGAGCGGCACCAGCCGGTCTGCCCCGCCGACCAGCGCGGCCGCCTCGGCCTCGGCTCGCGCGGTCTCCTCGGGCGTTTCCACGATCGAAGGCAGCGCGCTGTCGATCTCGACGGTCAGCGCCGCCGCGGCCTCGTTGCGGGCGGACAAATCCGGGTCCGTCATCAACGGATCGTCGAGCGCCGCGGCCACTTGTGGGTCGCGCGGCGGCGGGGGTTCGCGGTCGGGTTCAGGGCCGCAGGCGGCAAGCGGCACGGCAAGGGCCAGCGCGGCGGCGGTGCGGAGCATGCCGCCCGCCTTACCCGACCGCCGTTAGCAAAAAAAGAAGGCGCCTCCCGCCGAAGCGAGAGAGCGCCTTCCGCGACCCCCTGAAGGGTTCGCGCTCGCGGCCGCGGGTGGGCACGGCCGCCAAGCTGGTCGGATCAGGTCAGCGGCAGCGGGTGCTGCTCCGGTCGATCGAGCGGCCGAGAAGCGCCCCGCCCGCCGCGCCGAGGATCGCCCCCAGCGTGCGGTCGCCGTAGCGGCCGGCCACTTCGCGGCCCAGGAGCGCCCCGCCCGCGGCGCCGATCAGCAGCCCCGTGGTGCCGTTCGAGCGACGGCAGTAGTAGCGGCCGTCGTCGCCCTGCCACACGCGGGTGTTGGCGTAGACCGGCTCGCCGTAGTAGCTCTGCTGATAGCCGTAGCCGTTGTTGGAATAGCGTCCGTCGTCGTAGCGGTTGTAGTGCCGGCGGTGCTTCTTGCCATGCTCGGCCTTCGCGCCGCTCCAGACCGCGCTGTTGTCCCACGCCGCGCTGTGCGGCGCGGGCCCGGCAGCGGCCGGAGCCGCCATCGCCAGTCCGGAAGCGGCGAGCGCCAGGCCGGCGGTCTTGAACATAGAGGTCTTCATCGGCGTATCCTTCCTGCGGCCCACGCGGCCAGCTTCGATCTCCCGTTCATATTTACGCTGGACTTCCTGAACGCTCTGCAACGGCGTTGTCAGCGAGCAAATTTTTCCGGCCCTCGCGAAATCGCCGAAAAGGCGGGCAATTTCCGCGCCGGCTGGTAGGGCGCGCGGGTGTCTGCAGCGCTGAACCTGAACAAACCGCCCGCCCGGCCCCGCTCGGGGCTGCCCGCCGCGGTCGGCGCCTACCTCATCTGGGGCTTCCTGCCGCTGTATCTGATTCTCGTGCGCGCCGTGCCCGCGGTCGAGTTTGTCGCCTGGCGGGTGATCTGGACGCTGCCGCTGTGCCTGCTGATTGCGGGAGCGCGCCGCCAACTGGGCGAGATCGCCGCCGCGCTGCGCGATTTCCGCGTGCTCGGCTGGCTGGCGGCGAGCGCGGGGCTGATCGGGGCCAACTGGCTGATCTACATCTGGGCGATCCAGTCGGGCGAAGTCCTGGCCGCGAGCCTCGGCTACTACATAAATCCGCTGGTCAACGTTCTGCTCGGCACGCTGCTGCTCGGCGAGCGGCTCAGCCGGCGGCAATGGCTGGCGGTGAGCGTCGCCGCGCTCGGCATCGCCGCGCTGCTTGCCGGGGCGCTGACGACGCTGTGGATCAGCCTGTCGCTGGCGCTGAGCTTCAGCACTTATGGCCTGCTGCGCAAGCGGGTGCCGGTGGGGGCACTGCCGGGCCTGACGGTCGAGACCGTGCTGCTGCTGCCGCCCGCGGTGGCGGTGGCGGCCTGGCACGCTGCGAGCCCGGCCGGCTCGTCGTTCGGCAGCGAGCTCGGCATGAGCCTCCTGATCGTGCTCGGCGGGGCGCTGACGGCGATCCCGCTGTGGCTGTTCGCGGTCGCCGCGCGGCGGATGGACTATTCGGCGCTGGGGTTCATCCAGTTCCTCTCGCCGACGATCGTGTTCGTGCTCGGGCTGACCGTGTTCGGCAAGCCGCTGCATCCGGCCGAGCTCATGGCGTTCGTCGCGATCTGGATCGCGGTGGCGATCTTCAGCTGGGACTTGTGGCAGCGCGCCCGCGGGGTCAGGACGCCAGTCGCCAGTTGAGCATCTCGCCGGCGTGGAACGGGACCACGGGCGCGCCGAAGGCGTCGATCTCGTCCGGTACATCCAGCGGCACCCGCTCGAGCGTAATCGTCTCGATATTCGGCGCGAGGCCGTAGAACGCCGGGCCGGCGAGCGAGGCGAACGTCTCGAACCGGTCGAGCGCGCCCTCGGCCTCGAACACCGCGAGATAGCTTTCGAGCGCGAACGGCGCGTTGAAGATCCCCGCGCAGCCGCAGGCGCTTTCCTTGTCGCCGCGCGGATGAGGCGCGCTGTCGGTGCCGAGGAAGAACTTGGCCGAACCGGCTGTCGCCGCGCGGCGCAGCGCCAGCCGATGCACCTCACGCTTGGCGACCGGCAGGCAGTAGGCATGCGGACGGATGCCGCCGACCAGCATCGCGTTGCGGTTGAGGTGCAAGTGTTGCGGGGTGATCGTCGCGGCGACATTCGGCCCCGCCGCTTCGACGAATTGCACCCCTTCGCGGGTGGTGACGTGCTCGAACACCAGCCTGAGGCCGGGGAACTGGCGGACGATGCCCTGCAGGTGGCGTTCGATGAACACCGCCTCGCGGTCGAACACGTCGATGTCCGGGTCGGTCACCTCGCCATGGACGCACAGCACCAGGCCGGCCTGCTCCATCGCCGCGAACACCGGCGCGAGCCGCGCGATGTCGGTGACGCCGTGCGCCGAATTGGTCGTCGCGTTCGCCGGATAGAGCTTGGCCGCGGTAAGCACCCCTTCCGCCTTGCCCCGCAGCAGATCCGCCGGATCGGTCGCATCGGTGAGGTAGGCGGTCATCAGCGGTTCGAACCGCGCCCCGGCCGGCAACGCCGCGCGGATGCGCTCACGGTAGGCGCGCGCATCGGCGGTGGTCACCACCGGCGGCGAGAGGTTCGGCATCACGATCGCGCGGGCGAACTGGCGCGCGGTGAAACGGGCGACGCCTGCCAGCATGTCGCCGTCACGCAAGTGGACGTGCCAATCGTCAGGCCGGCGGATGGTGAGGGAAACCGTCATCGCCCTTTTCTTAGGCGGACCCGCGCCTATCTGCCAGCCATGCCCGCCACCCGCCTGTCCGACCGCGCGATCGTGCGGGTCGCGCCGCTCGAGCCCGCCGAGGACGCGGCCGCTTTTCTGCAAGGGTTGCTGACCAACGACGTGACCGGGCCGCTGCCGGTATATGCCGGGCTGTTGACCGCGCAGGGAAAGACGCTGTTCGACCTGATCGTCTGGCCCGGCACCGACGGCGAGCTGCTGCTCGACTGCGAGGCGAGCGCGGCGGACGAGCTGGTCAAGCGGCTCTCGCTCTACCGGCTGCGGCGGCGCATCGCCATCGCGCGCGATCCGACGCTGGCGGTGCATTGGTCGGCGGAGGACCGGGAGGGACGCGCGGCCGACCCGCGGCTGGCGGCGCTCGGCGCGCGCTGGCTGGGCCCCGCCGAGACCGGCGAGGCGCCCGCCGACGAGGCCTGGCTCGCGCATCGCCTCGCGCTCGGGGTGCCCGAAGGCGGCGGCGAGCTCGGCGAGGTATTGTGGCTCGAGACCAACGCGGCCGAGCTCGGCGGGGTCAGCTTCACCAAAGGCTGCTATGTCGGGCAGGAGAACACCGCGCGGATGAACTGGCGGCAGAAAGTCGGGCGGCGGTTGCTGGTGGTGCCGCTCGACCGGTCAGACCCGGCACGGCGCAAGGCGGCCTATCCGGCGCTGGGCAAAGCGGTCGACCACTTGCGGGTCGAAGCCATCGCGCCCGACCTGTTGCCGGACTGGCTAGCGCTGGGCCCCAGCGATCCGTCCGGCTAGGGCCAGTCAGCCGGCTCCAGCTCGATCGCGATCGGCTCTTCGAGCGGCTGCCAGCCGCGCGAAGCGATCACGTCGTTGCTCTCTTTCGCGGCGCGCCCCGGCGCGAGCGACCAGGTGAGGTGGTAGCGGCTGCCGTCCCAGCGGGCGGTGGAAGCGCCGATCTCGACCACCAGCGCCTCAACTCCCACCCCGTCGTCGGCCCGGCCCCCCACGCGCGCGCTCAGGGCCTCGGGCAGCGGCGGGGCGACGCCGCGGCGGCCGTGCGTGACATGGTCGGCGACCACCTCGGCATAGCGCGGCGGAAAGGGGTCGAGCAGTTCCGCCCGGCTGCCGGCGGCGAGCCGCCAGCCGGCGATCGGGCCATCCATCAGTCGCCGCGGTCGCCCTGGTTGCGCGGCTTGCTGGTCTTCGCCTTGCGCTTCTGGTCCTGGCTCAGCGACCGGCTGACGTCGTCGCTCTCGCGGAACGTGCCGTCTTCATTGCGCCGCACGTAGCGCTTGTCTCCCTTGTGGGGCTCGATCAATTCGCGCTCGCCCTTGCCTGCCATCGGCTGATCCTCTCCAGGTGTTTGACCGTCTCTCGAATCCGCGTCCGGTGAACCCGTTCCCGGATTGGCCCATGCCGATCGCCGGCCCTAGCCGGCCGCGGCCAGCTCCGCGCCGACATCGACCGAGCGCGGCGTGACCTCCGCCCCGCTGGGCGCGCCGGCGAGGGTCGTCTCGATCCCGGCCTCCGCGCGCAACGGTTCGAGGGCAGCAGGTGCCGGGCCGAGCGGCGGTTCGGGCACCAGCACCTCGGCTTGCGCGGTCCGCCAGGCGAACCGCTGTTGCGCGTAAAGCCCGCGACTGGCGAGCTCGCCCGCTTCCACCCGGCCCTCGGGCGTGTCCATCGCGTAGTGATCGGGCAATGGCGGCGGGGCTTGGGGCGCGGAGTATGCGAAGGCCAGCGAGGCGCGTGGCAGGAGCCCGCTGCCGACCCCGGCCTTCTGGATCGGGCGGGTGTCGATCGACGCGCCCCCCACCGCACCCGCGAGAGAAGCGAGGACGCAAGCGCCCAGGAACATCGACCTTGCCTGCATGGCTGCGATCCATGAGTTGATGTATGTTTGACCCGACAATCCTCTGCCGCACCAAGCGTTCCCCACGCGCCGCCGCTGCGCTATGGCCCGCTTCGTGCGCTGCATCCGTCACCCTGGCTCGCTCGTCGTCGCTGCCGCTCTTGCGCTGGCCGGGTGCGAGGCGCCGCCGACCACCGGGGCGGACGCGCCGGGCGCGCCGGCGGTGCTGGATGACGATCCCGCGGAAGCCACCCGGTTCGACGCGATCGGCGAGGGCGAGACTGTCCGCTTCACCGGAACCGAGCCGTTCTGGGGCGGACAGGTGTCGGGCGACCGGCTGACGTACGCCACCCCCGAAGACCCCGATGGGATCCCGATCCCGGTGGCCCGCTTCGCCGGCCGCGGGGGCGTCTCGTGGAGCGGGACACATGCCGGCGCGCGGTTCACGCTGGCGGTCACCCCCGGCCGTTGCTCCGACGGGATGAGCGACCGCATCTATCCATTCGTCGCGACGCTCGAGGTCAGCGGCGAGCAGCGGAGCGGCTGCGCCTGGACCGAGCGGCGACCCTTCACCGGATCGCCGCGCCCCTGATCGCAAAGCGCGCTCCCCCAAATACTTGCTCGATGTTGGAAATGATCGCCGGCGGGATACGCGGGGGCCGAAGGTCGTTGTCGCGCCATCGGGCCGCACTCTCGCGCGCGCCGGGGAGACGAAAGGACTGTGTGAGATGGTGGATCCCAATCATGATCGTGACCGCGACCACCTCGGTGCGGCCGGCGGCGCGCGCCGCCCGGCATGGCTTCCGTGGGTGCTCGGCGCTGCCGCGATTCTGCTGCTGCTCCTCTTGCTGCGCAGCTGCAACGACGACGATGCGCGCAGCGATGCTGCGCTGACCGATGCCGACACCGCCTCGATGGAAGCGGGCGGAACCGTCCCCGCCGCGGGCAGCATGGCCGCCGGCGCGGCGGGCGCGGCAGCGTGGGACAACGCGGCGTTCACCAGCTACCTCGGCGGGACCGAGCCGGTCGGGCGGACGTTCGCGCTCGA
The DNA here is from genome assembly GCA_041730635.1 of Cypionkella sp. Classification (GTDB taxonomy): domain Bacteria; phylum Pseudomonadota; class Alphaproteobacteria; order Sphingomonadales; family Sphingomonadaceae; genus Tsuneonella. Next base: position 5,735 of record JBGSBH010000021.1, on the reverse strand, counting down.
CCAGGTGACCTTCGCCAGCGGCTCGTCGCTGGTGCGCAACGAGGCGCAGGGGCAGATCGCCGAAGTCGCCGCGGCGCTCAAGGCCCGGCCGAGCGCCCGGGTTTCGCTGCGCGGCTATGCCGACCCCGCGGGCGATGCTGCCGCCAACCAGGAGCTGAGCGAGACGCGTACCCAGGCGGTGCGCAACGCGCTGATCAAGGCCGGCGCGGCGGAGAACCAGATCGTCGCCGCAGAGGCGCTGGGCGAAACCGGCGACGCCGCGAGCGAAGCCAACCGGCGGGTGGAGATCACCGTCACCGCGCGGTAATCGCCACGGGTTCGGGCCCGCGCCGGTGGCGGTGCGGGCCCGGATCGCTCGCTCAGCCGACCTGCGTGCCGGCGCCGTGCTCGCCTTCACCCGGGTCGCCCGGGGGATCGAGCCGAACGACCCAATCGGGGTAGCCTTCCTCCGCCAGCACGATGTCGTCGCTGCGGATCATGTCACCGCCGGTCTCGACCCAACCGCGCCCGTCGCAGGTCGGGCAGATCGTGCGCTTCGACCGCTGGCTGACCAGATCGAACTCGTTGTTCCACTGGCCGTGGCCCGCGCATACCGGGCACGGCGCGTCGAGATCGCCCGACCGGTCGCGCAGCGGAATACCGTCGTAAGCGTGCGGATCGCCCGGTGAAAGGTTCGCCACTACGCGCCGTTCGTGCGCCATGCGCCGCGCCCTCAGCCCTTGGCCTTGCGGGCCCGGGCGCCCTTCTTGCCCAGTTCGGACTGCGCGGCGGAACTCTTGCGCGGGTTCTTCGCGCCCTCCTTCGCCGCCTCGGCGTTCGCCTTCCGGGCGGCCTCGCTGCCCTTGCCCTGCTTGTCGGCCATGCACGCTCTCCTCTCCGCGCTGCAATGAGCGAGCGCAACAGCGCGTTCCACCGACCCCCGGATAGCCGGCATCAGGGACGCGCTCAGGTCCGGCGACGCGCAACGGGCGACCCCCGGGCTCGTCACTCATCCGGCAACATGGGCCACGCCAAGGAGCCGGTAGGAAAGTCTTTCCCTTTGCAGTGTTAGACGCGCGGGTCACGGACATTTCGATGGAGGGCCCGCATACCACCCGAGATCCTCGCACTGATCGACAAGCCGCTGCTGCTGCTCATATTGCTCGCTGCCGGCGCGGCGATCGGCGTCGCAGTCGAGCGGGTGGTCGAAGGCCACAAGCGGGCCGAGCGCCGCGCGTATTGGGCAGGGCGCAACGCCGTCAAGGGCAAGCGCGGCGGCGCGGTGGTGGCACTGAAGCAGGGTGTTCAGGCCATCCCGCTGAAGGGTACACCCGAGCGCGCCGCGCTCGATGCCGCCGAGCAGCTCCGCTGCGTGATGGAGGCCGAATTTTCTGCGCGGCCGCTGCTTAACCGGCCCGAAGCGGCGGTATTCAAGGCGCTGGACGCGGCCGTGATCGCGCGCAATCCCGGGTGGCAGGTGATGGCTCAAGTGTTCCTTGGCGAGTTTCTCCGCAGCGAGGATCGCGAGGCCTTCTTTGCGGTCAACGCCAAGCGGGTCGACTTCGCGCTGATGGACGAAAGCTGCCGGGTGCGCCACGCGCTCGAGTACCAGGGTTCCGGCCACCACCTCCCCGGCAGCGCCGCGGCCGCGCGCGATGCGGTGAAGAAGGAAGCGCTGCGCAAGGCGCGGATCGGCTATCATGAGGTGGTGGCTGGCCACACCACCGCTGGCGAGCTCAAGCGACTGGTGGAGAAGCTCGTGCCGATACAGCCCGGTAAGGCGGCGTAGCGGCGCGCGGCGACCCCGATTGCAAGCTCGAGCTCGGCAGCCCGAGCCCCGCTTGCGTTACCGGCTTCCTTACCCGCCGCGCCCCGCGGGAGTCTTTTTCTCGACGATGCGAAACGCCTGGGCGGTGTGCGCCTTGCCGGTCAGGCGTTCGATCTCGGCGGCGTCGGCGCGCGCTTCGTCGAACGCTTCGACTGCCTCGGCGAGGTTCTTCTCGCGCTTGGCGACGAGCTTGGACCAGCGCTCGCGCTCGCGCGCGGGATCGGCGGCGGTCGCGGCGCCGGCGAGCTTAGCGCGGGCATCGTCTAGGCTCTTCTGCGCGTTCTTGCGCCACGCCTCGGTCGCGGTCAGCCGGTGCTCGATCACGTCGCCGGGTTTGATGCAATACTGCGCGATCGGGGCGACCGTCTCCTCGGCGCCGGAGACGGTCAGCTCGCGCAGCTTCCACAGCTTGTTCTGGCGAACGAAGAACCCGGTATAGACGCCCGCCACCCGGCCGCCTTCGCCCAGCACCGCCCACTGGCCGAGCGCGGTCGCGCCGGTGCTGCCGCGGTAGAAACGCAGCGGCTCGGCCTCGAGCGCGAGGCCGGCGGCGGCGAGCGGATCGGCTTGCGCGTCGATCTCGGCCGCTCCGGCGACCGCGCCCCCGCCCGTCCACCTGGTCTTCTTGTCGAGATGGAACGCTGCGCTCTTCGCCCCGCCGCCTCGCGCGGCGCTAAAGTATTCCTGCATTGCCGCGAGCGCGGGCCCGCGCGCCTCGAGCACCTTGGCGTCCGCCATCGGCGTGCCGGCCATGCACGGGTTCGCGCCTGCGCCGTAGTTCATCGTGGTGAGCATGTAGATGTTGGGATCGAGGTGCGGCATGTACTGCGCGGCCGCCGGCCCCGCCGCGACCATCAGAACTGCTGCGACTGCGCGCGCGGAAATGCTCATGATTGTTCGACCCCCCTGTTGTGTGCCTGTTGGCATCGGCCGCATTCCTAACGCCCTGACGCCGCATCGAAAAGCTGGATTCGCGCGGCCCGCCGCGCGTTATCGACCGCGGCGAAGGCGGCCCCTTTCGGGTTCGTGACTCTTCAGTCGATACCCGGCAAAGCGCTCGGCAATGGCGGGCGGGCGAAACGACAGTGACCGCGCGCGGGCGGCGGTGCTCGACCTGCTCGCGCGGCGGGCGCCAGGGGCGACCGTGTGCCCGAGCGAGGCGGCGCGGGCGCTCGCCCGGGCCGCGGCACGCGACGACTGGCGCGGCGAGATGGCGGCGGTCCACGCAGCGGTCGCAGCGCTGGCGGCGGAGGGCGTCGTCAAGTTGACCTGGCGCGGCGCCAAGCGCGCGGCAGGCGACGGCCCCTACCGCATCGGGCACCCGGCGGCGGTCGAGTAGCGACAAGCCTCGGCGCCCGCTTGCCCCGCGCGCCGGATGGGCGCAGCATTGCCGCCATGACCGAGCCCGCCACCCCGCCCTCCCCCGCCCGCTACGCCACTTTCGCCGAGTTCTGGCCGTTCTACCTGCGCGAGCACTCGCGCCCGCGCACCCGCGCGCTGCATTATGTGGGGACGAGCCTGGTGGTGGCGATCGCCGCGTTCGCGGTGGTAACGGGGCGCTGGTGGTGGCTGCTGGCGATGCCGGTGGCGGGCTACTTCTTCGCCTGGCTCGCCCACTTCACCATCGAGAAGAACCGCCCCGCGACCTTCACCTACCCCCTATGGAGCCTCGCCGCCGACTTCCGCATGTGGTGGCTGTGGCTGACCGGACGGCTGGGAGTGGAGCTGCGGGCGGCGGGGGTATAGAGGTGGCCAGCCTACGTGCGCCTACGCCGCTACGCGCGCTTTCCGATTTATAGTAGACTACGAATCTACGTAATCCTTGAACACCTCATCAAGCTGCCAGTAGGCAGCTAGCTTCCCCATCAAGTCATATTGTCTAGTGGCTAAAACCTCTGGAGTCCATTCGCTCGTATCTCGGACTTGATTAGTTAGGACGAAGGGAGAATCTCCATCATCGGCAAAATACTTAGTTTTCTTGTAATCGAAATCAAAGTTGCTCGCAGCCGGATTCTTGTATCTAGAAAGCAGGACAAGGTTTGCCAGGCTATGAACCCAGTTTTCTCTAAATTCGTCGTCGGGGAACAGCTCCAACCATTCGCTTCCTTCCGCAGGATTCTGCGGAAGCACGTGCTCAATGGTGATGAGCTCATGCTCGTAATGCGCAGTTCCGTCTGAAAGAACCTCATCCAACTTTAGAAGGATGGGCTTGCGTGTGCGCTGGTTTTCGTAGACGGACCCGTCCAAGGTCTCGAAGAGTTCCCACGCCTCGTCCTCCGAGAGCTGAAGTGCGGAGTCTTGGTCCAACGCAATGCCAGCTTCAATCTCACTCAGAAGCTGACCGTAACGCGTCAGTCGATTGTTTATGTTCGCCCTTGTTATAAACAGGAAGTAGGCAAGCCGCTCCAAAGCCAGCATGAACGCGTCGACCTTTGCCGGGTCGGAATTCTCTCGAACAAGGAAGGAAATGGCAGCAGGCTGCCAATCTTGGTTATCTAGCCTCGAAAGCGCTTGAATAATTCTATATCGCTTGGATCGCCTTGGGTCGGGGTGAATAATACCTTCGAATGCAACTGCACTCGGCTTTAATTCTTTCTCGATAAAATCGACCGGGTGAGCCTTAGGATTCACATACTCATTGAACTCTCGCTCAAGTGTGCCCCGCATCTTTTGCTTGCGATGGATCATACGAATGTGAGCAAAGAGGTCACGAAATGCTTCCCGCCCTAATCCGTCTTCTAGCGATTCCCAGGTTTCATTGTACTTTGCCTGCTCCTCCTCGCCATCTATAGCTCCGATGATATCCGCTTTTAGAATGTCGGTTGGCGAGAGGTCCAAGCCTCGGTCATTCATGACGGAAAAGATTCGATATGCGGACGCTTGATCAGACGCCTCGACGACCACCAGAAAGCATCGCTGGGCTGCAAAAGGAAGAAGACCCGACCGGACTGCAGGCGACATCTTTAGGAGTCGATCACGAAGGTAGTCACGATTTTCCAACATCCGTCGCCTTGCGTCTGTGCTGTCGGCGTCCGCAAGATCAGGTTGACCACCCTCCTGAATGACCTTTCGAAAAAAATCTGCGTCTCGAGGACGCACAGTAAGGCGGGGGATGTCAACTGTGCCGAGATTAGGGTTACCGCGCTGTCGGAGGAAGATATCGATATTCGCGCGTTCGTCAGCGTTTTCAGCCAGCTCCCGAAGCACGCTAATTAAGATCGTGAGGGTTGTTAGTCGTTGTTGGCCGTCAACCACGTCAGCATCTGGGTATTCTGGCTTTTTGATGAGCACGACGCTCCCAAGAAAGTAAGGCGGCCTCTTTGGAGGCGCGTCGCTCCCTGCGGCCCAAATTAAGTCATCAAGGAGTTCGTCAACCTGCTCCTTTCCCCAGCTATAGGGTCGCTGATAGGGTGGAATGTGGAATACATATTTATCACAAAAAACGTCCCCGAGAGCCTTCTCGGCTGCCTTGATCGACTCCACTTCCTACCCCCAATCTTGATGATTTCGCGTGTTGCTAATCTTGGCGCAAATACATCGCGCTGCCAACCTTTCGGAACCGCTCACTCATCTCCGCCATCCCGGCTTCCGCCTCGTCCGCCGCGACGAAAGTCTCCACCCCCGCGTTCTGCTTGGCGGCGAAGTCGCGCACTTCCTGGGTGATCTTCATCGAGCAGAACTTGGGGCCGCACATCGAGCAGAAGTGCGCGGTCTTGGCGCCTTCGGCGGGGAGGGTCTGGTCGTGGTATTGCTCGGCGGTGTCGGGGTCGAGGCTCAGGTTGAACTGGGCGCGCTTCGAGTTCCGCTGGCGCGACCAGTTCAACCTGAGCCTCGACCCCGCCACCGCCGAGCAATACCACGACCAGACCCTCCCCGCCGAAGGCGCCAAGACCGCGCACTTCTGCTCGATGTGCGGCCCCAAGTTCTG
>JBGSBH010000020.1:0-16995 GCA_041730635.1 Cypionkella sp. | reverse complement strand
CGCGCGCACGTTCCAATGCGCGCTGTACCCCAATCCGCTCCAGACTGTCCTCAGCCTCCCGAAGCCCAGCAGTATCAAGCAATGTCACCGCAATGCCGCCAAGGTCCAGGCGAACCTCGATCACATCGCGGGTAGTGCCCGCAGTATCCGAGGTTATCGCAGCCTCTCTACCTGCCAACATGTTGATAAGTGTAGATTTTCCGGAATTCGGCCGCCCCACGATAGCGACCTCGAAGCCTTCGCGTATCCGCTCCGCGTGCACGGCGCCGATCGCCTCTCGCCGAAGATCGGCCAGAAGTCGCCCCACCAGTCCGAGAACTTCCGGCCGAACGTCGACTGGCACGTCCTCATCTGCAAAATCTATCGTGGCTTCCAGCAGCGCCGCCGCCCGGATCAGGTCACGCCGCCACACATCCGCCTTCTCACCGATGGCGCCGCTCAGCACCCGCAGAGCCTGCCGCCTCTGCGCCTCGGTCTCGGCTTCGATCAGATCGGCCAGTCCCTCGACCTGCGTGAGATCGAGCCGGCCATTCTCCAGCGCCCGCCTCGTGAACTCACCCGCCTCGGCAGGCCGAAGTCCGGCCATCCCGCCCAGAGCACGCAATACCGCCGTAACAACCGCCTGGCTTCCGTGCAGATGAAACTCCGCTGCCGCTTGGCCGGTAAATCCCTCCCCCTCGGCGAAGGTCAGCACCAGCGCCTGGTCAAGCACATCTTCGCCAAGCCGCAGCGTTCTCAGCGCAGCCTGACGTGACCTCGGCACATCACCGACGAGCAGCCGCACCGCTTCGTGCGCAAGCGAGCCAGAGACCCGCACGATGGCAACGCCAGCCTTCCCACGCGCTGTGGCAAGGGCAAAAATGGTATCCATCGTCGTTCAGTCCGGGCAGGGGCCAGCTCAGGTATTCATCGATTCGAAGAATTCGGCGTTCGACTTTGTCTGTTTCAACTTCGAAATCAAGAACTCGATCGCGTCCGTCGTGCCCATCGGGTTCAGGATTCGACGCAGCACGTATGTCTTCTGGAGATCCGCCTTGTCTACCAACAGATCTTCCTTCCGAGTCCCCGACTTCAGGATGTCCATCGCGGGGAATACCCGTTTGTCGGCCACTTTCCGGTCCAGTACGATCTCCGAGTTGCCGGTACCCTTGAACTCCTCGAAGATCACCTCGTCCATCCGGCTGCCGGTATCGATCAGCGCGGTCGCGATAATCGTCAGCGACCCACCCTCTTCAATGTTCCGCGCCGCACCGAAGAAGCGCTTCGGCCGCTGCAGCGCGTTGGCGTCGACGCCGCCGGTGAGCACCTTGCCGCTGCTCGGCACGACCGTGTTGTAGGCGCGGCCCAGCCGGGTGATCGAATCGAGCAGGATCTCCACGTCCTTCTTGTGCTCGACCAGCCGCTTGGCCTTCTCGATCACCATCTCGGCGACCTGGACGTGGCGCGTCGCCGGCTCGTCGAAGGTCGAGGAGATCACCTCGCCCTTCACGCTGCGCTGCATGTCGGTGACCTCCTCGGGCCGCTCGTCGACCAGCAGGACGATGAGGAACACCTCGGGGTGATTGTCGGTGATCGCCTTGGCGATGTTCTGCAGCAGCACCGTCTTGCCGGTGCGCGGCGGGGCGACGATCAGCGCGCGCTGGCCCTTGCCCTGGGGGCTGATGATGTCGATCACGCGCGCGCTCTTGTCCTTGACCGTCGGGTCGAGCGTGTCGAGGACCAGCTTCTGCTCGGGGTAGAGCGGGGTCAGGTTGTCGAAGTTGGTCCGGTGGCGGACCGCATCGGGATCGTCGAAATTGACGCTCTTCAAGCTGGTCAGCGCGAAGTAGCGCTCGCCTTCCTTGGGGGCGCGGATCTCGCCCTCGACCGTGTCGCCGGTCCTGAGGCCCCATTTGCGGACCTGGTTGGGCGAAACGTAGATGTCGTCGGGGCCGGCGAGGTAATTCGCCTCGGGGCTGCGCAGGAAGCCGAACCCGTCCTGCAGCACCTCGATGGTGCCGACGCCCATGATCTGGTCTTCGTATTCCTCGTCCTCGGCGAGTTCGCGCAGGATGCAGAACATGAGGTCCTGCCGGCGCATCGTGCTGGCGCCCTCGACGCCCAGTTCCTCGGCCATCTCGACGAGTTCGGCCGGGGTCTTCTTCTTCAGTTCTTTCAGATGCATTGTCGTGTTCCGTATGCGGGAAGCGGCCGGCCGGTCGTAAGGGGCTTGGGGAAAGCGCGACCCCGTCTCGCGCGGGAGACCGGAAAAGCCGGTTGGGAGGTCGCGAATTAGGCGCGGGCGGGCGAGCCGTCAATCGAGCGCGGGTTCGGTTCGTCGCAGCCTCAGAATGGGCGGACGATCACCAGGATCACGATCAGCGCGGCGGCGAGCCCGGGCACCTCGTTGAGCAGCCGCAGCTGCTTGCCGGTGAGCGAGCGCGCGCCGCGGGCCAGCTTGCGGGCATAGGCGGCCATGTAGCCGTGATAGCCGGACAGCAGCAGGACCAGCGCCAGCTTGGCGTGCAGCCAGCCCTCGCTCCACAGATCGGCGCTGGTCGCCAGCGCGATGCCGAGCAACCACACGACCACGATCGCCGGCGTGAGGATGATCCGCAGCAGCTTGCGCTCGCGCTCGATCCACAGCGCTTCCTCGGGCGACCCCGGCGCCGCCTCCTGGTGATAGACCAGATAGCGCGGAAGCATGAACAGCCCGGCCATCCAGAAGATCACGAAGATGACGTGGCCGGCCTTGAGCCAGAGGTAGGTCATCGCCAGCACCGATTCCATGGCGCCGATGTAGGGCTGCGCCGCGGCGGCGTCATCCCCGCCACGCGCGCACCGTGTCGCGCAGCAGCTCGACGTGCGCGATCGGAGTGTGCTGGCCGATCCCGTGGCCGAGGTTGAACACGTGCGGCCGGCCGGCGAACGCGCGCAGGATCTCCCGCGTCCGCGCGACCAGGCGCTCGCCGCCCGCGTAGAGCAGCAGCGGATCGAGGTTGCCCTGCAGCGGCAGGCCGGCGGGCAGCTCGCGCGCGGCCCAGGCGGGGTCGATCGTCTCGTCGATCCCCACCGCGTCGACCCCGGTCTCGCGGGCATAGGCGGCGAGCTTCGCCCCCGCGCCCTTGGGGAACCCGATCACGGGCACTTCCGGGCAACGCGCCTGGACGGCCGCGGCGATCGCCGCGTTGGGCGCGATCACCCAGCGCTCGAACTCGTCGGGGGCGAGGCTGCCGGCCCACGAATCGAACAGTTGCACCGCTTCCGCCCCGGCCGCGATCTGGCCGCCGAGGTACTCGACCGTGACTTTCGCGATGGCGTCGATGATCGCGGCGAAGGCGGCCGGATCGCGGTAGGCCATCGCCCGCGCGGCGTGATGGTCCTTCGATCCCTCGCCGTGGACCATGTAGGTCGCCACGGTCCACGGGCTGCCGGCGAAGCCCAGCAGCGTCGTCTCAGGGCCCAGCGCGGCCCGGACCCGGGCCACCGTGGCATAGATCGGCTCGAGGCGCTGAGGGACGCCCTGAAGGCTCTCCAGCGCATGATCGACCAGCGGGGGCGAGAGATGCGGCCCTTCGCCCGCGAGGAAGGTGAGGTCCTGCCCCATCGCGTAGGGCACGATGAGGATGTCGGAGAACAGGATCGCGCCGTCGAAGCCGAACCGGCGGATCGGCTGCAGCGTCACCTCCGCCGCGGCGTCGGTATCGTAGACCAGCTCGAGGAACCCACCCTTCTCGGCCCGCAGCGCGCGATATTCGGGCAGGTAGCGACCGGCCTGGCGCATGAGCCACATCGGCGCCCGCTCGCCCCGGGCTCCGCGCAACGTGTCGAGAAGCAGGCCGGGCATCGCGTCTGTTCCAATTCAATGAGATTCTAAGAGTCAGATGAAGGAGTCTGTTGGCCCTGTGGAAAGCAGGGACAGCGGTGCCCTGCCCGATTTCTCCCACGCTGAACAGGGCGCCGCTGACCGGCGAATCCGCAGCGGTGCGCGTCAAGCGCTGGTTTTCCCCGCTATCCGCCGGCTGTGGGCAGGCTAGCGATGGTGTCCACAAGTGCTCTCGCCGAATCCAGCTCAGCGGGGACCGGTCGCCGGGCTTGCCTTGTCCGCATCCCTCTCCCGTGGTTTATGCCGGGCATTCTCCACAGGCCGGGGCCCATGTCGCGCATTCACCTGCATCTCCTGTCGGACTCGACCGGCGAGACGCTCGAGATGATCGCCAAGGCGGCGCTGGCGCAGTTCGACGAGGCCGACGTGCAGCGGCACTTCTGGCCGATGGTGAGGAGCCGGCAGCACCTCGACCGCATCGTGCCCGAGTTGGCCAGCCATCCGGGGCTGGTGCTGTTCACGCTGGTCAACGACGACACGCGCACGCGGCTGGAGGAGCATTGCCGGGTGCTCGGGCTGCCCGCGGTGCCGGTGCTCGACGCGGTGACCGAGGCGCTCGAGGCGCACCTGGGGCAGCAGGCGACCCACGGCCGCCCGGGCCGCCAGCACGCGATGGACGAGGCCTATTTCGCGCGGGTCGAGGCGATCCAGTACACCATCGCGCACGACGACGGGGTGGGATGGGAGGACTGGGAGCAGGCCGATATCGTGCTCGCGGGGGTCTCGCGCAGCTCGAAGACGCCGACCAGCATCTACCTCGCCAACCGCGGCTACAAGGTCGCCAATATCCCGCTGGTGGTCGAGAGCCCGCCGCCCCCCGCGCTGTTCAGCCTGCGCCATCCGCTGATCGTCGGGCTGACCACCGCCCCGGACCGGCTGATCCAGATCCGCCGCAACCGGCTGCTGACGATCGCCGAAGGGCGCGAGAGCGACTATGTCGATGCCGAACGGGTGGCGGCCGAGGTCAAGTTTGCGCGCCGCCTGTTCGCCGACAACGACTGGCCGGTGATCGACGTCACCCGCCGCTCGATCGAGGAGACCGCCGCCGCGGTGATCCGCCTCTACGGCGAGCGCGAGGCGCGGGCCGCCTCGTGATCGTGCTCGCTTCGAAGAGCGCCTCGCGCCGGGCGATGCTCGAGGCCGCCGGGGTGGCGTTCCGCTGCCAGCCGGCGGGCATCGACGAGCGCGCGCTCGAGGCGTCGGCCCCCGGCGCGCCACCGGCGGCGGTGGCGCAGATGCTCGCCGAGGCCAAGGCGCTGGCGGTCCCCGGTGAGCGCCAGCTCGTGCTGGGCAGCGATTCGCTGGTCTCGGTGGACGGCCGCCGGTTCGACAAGCCGGCCGACCGCGCCGAGGCTGCCGAGCACTTGCGCGCGTTTTCCGGCCGGACGATGGAGCTGCATTCCGCCGCGGCGCTCGCCCGGGGCGGAGCGGTCGTCTGGTCGCACGCCGCCGTCGCCCGGCTGGCGGTGCGCCCGCTGTCGCCCGCGTTCATCGACAGCTATCTCGACGCCGAGTGGCCCGCGGTCGCCGGCTGCGTCGGGGTGTTCCGGATCGAAGCGCGCGGGGTGCAGTTGTTCGAGCGCATCGACGGCGATCATTTCACCGTGCTCGGCATGCCGCTGCTGCCGCTGCTCACCGCGCTGCGCCACCTTGGCGAGGTGGCGGCATGACGCGGCCCTATGCCGAGGTCATCGGCGACCCGATCGCGCAGTCGAAGTCGCCGGCGATCCATTCGTTCTGGCTCGGGCGGATGGGCATTGCCGCCGCATACCGCGCACAACTGGTTCACCCGGCCGATCTCGGGAGCTATCTGGCGGAGCGCCGCGGCGATCCCGCCTGGCGCGGGTGCAACGTGACGATGCCCCACAAGCAGGCGATCATGGCGCAGCTCGACCGGCTCGACCCGCTGGCGCAAACGATCGGCGCGGTTAACACCGTCATCCGCGAAAACGACGCCCTGGTCGGCTACAACACCGACGCGAGGGGCTTCCTCGAGCCGCTCTCGAGCGAGCTGGCCGAAACGCACTATTTCCGCATGGCGCGGGTGCTCGGGACCGGCGGCGCGGCGCGGGCGATCGTCGCCGCACTGGCGCGCGAGAAGTGCGGCATCGTGCGCGCCGGGCGCGATCGCGCGAAAGCGCGGGCGATCTTGGGCGAGCTCGACCCCGGCGGCGAGCACCTTGCGGTCGATCTCGCGCACTTTGCCGACCCGACCGACTTCGCGTTCGACGATCGCGCGGGCTGCCTCGACCTCGTCGTCAATGCGAGCCCGCTGGGGATGCGCGGGCAACCGCCGCTATCGTTCGACTGGAGCCACGCCCCGCCCGGCGCGATCGCCTACGACATCGTCACCGATCCGCTGGAGACCGCGTTCCTGGCGGACGCGAGGGCCGCGGGGCATCGGACGATCGACGGTCTGGCGATGCTGGTCGGCCAGGCCGCGCTCGCCTTCGAGCGGTTCTTCGGCGTATCCCCGCCGCGCGATGGCGACGCCGAGCTTCGCGCCCGACTCGGCGAATGAGCCGGCCGTTCATCCTTGGCCTCACCGGATCGATCGGGATGGGCAAGTCGGCGGTCGCGGCGATGTTCGCCGCCGCCGGGGTGCCGGTGTTCGACGCCGATGCCGAGGTGCACCGGCTGCAGGGCCCGGGCGGCGAGCTGGTGCCGGCGATCGAGGCGGCCTTCCCCGGCTCGACCGGCCCCGGCGGCGTGGCGCGAGACAAGCTCGGCGCGCAGGTGTTCGGCGACCCCGCCGCGCTCGCTCGGCTCGAAGCGATCGTCCACCCGGCGGTCGCCGGGCGCCGCCATGCCTTCATGATTGAGCACGCGGGCGAGCCGCTGGTGGTGTTCGACATCCCGCTATTGTTCGAGAAAGGCGGCTGGCAGCAGGTCGACGCGGTCGCGGTGGTCTCCGCGCCGGCCGCGGTGCAGCGTGCCCGGGTGCTCGCCCGGCCGGGAATGACGCCGGAGAAGTTCGCCCGTATCCTTGCGTTGCAGGTGCCCGACGCGGAGAAGCGCGCGCGGGCCGATCACGTGATCGATACCGGCACCCCGCTGCGCGACACCGAGGAGGCGGTGAAGGCGCTGATCGCCCGGTTGACCGCACCGGCGGACGGCTGACAAGCCGCCGACCCCCCTTGCCAGCCGCGGCGAACCGGCCGATAGATTCGCCTTCCATGCGCGAGATCGTGTTCGACACCGAAACCACCGGCCTCGACCCCCGCACGGGCGACCGGATGGTCGAGATCGGCTGCATCGAGCTGGTCAACCGGGTGCCCACCGGCGCCACGTTCCACGCCTATTTCAACCCCGACCGCGACATGCCCGAAGGGGCCGAGGCGGTGCATGGGCTCTCCGCGGCATTCCTCTCCGATAAGCCGCGCTTCCGCGACAAGTGCGCCGAGCTGCTCGCGTTCATCGCCGACGCTCCGCTGGTCGCGCATAACGCCGGGTTCGATTTCGCCTTCCTCAACTTCGAGCTCGACCTGTGCGGGCTCGAGGCGGTGTGCACCAGCCGGATGGTCGATACCGTCGCGCTCGCCAAGCGGCGCCACCCGGGGGCCAAGCTGTCGCTCGATGCGCTATGCACCCGCTACGGGATCGACCGCAGCCACCGGGTCAAGCACGGTGCGCTGCTCGATGCCGAGCTGCTCGCGCAAGTCTATGTCGAGCTCACCGGTGGGCGGCAGATCGGCCTCTCGCTGGCCGGCACAATGGCCGACGAGACGGTGGTGACGATCCTCCAGCCGGTGCGCGACCGTCCGTTCCGGCCCGCCCGGCCCCATGCGGCATCGGCCGCGGAGCTGGCCCGCCACGCCGCGTTCGTCGCGCGGATCGAGGGAGCCATCTGGGCCGCGTAGAGTTTCATCATCGGGAGCAGGGGTCGCCAGCCAGCTACAGGAGCATCATCACCGATGGATATTCGCGTCTCGGGCCATCAGATCGAAACCGGCGCCGCGCTGCAGGAGCATGTCAGCGAGCGCCTTACCGCCATCGTCGACAAGTACTTCAGCCGGGCGCTTTCCTCGCAGGTCACTTTCGGCAAGGCGCCCGCCGGGGCGTTCAGCTGCGATATCGTGACTCATGTCATGCAGGGCCTGATCCTCAAGGCCCATGGAGTGGCGCAGGACGCCCACCAGGCGCTCGACCAGGCAGCCGAGAAGATCGACAAGCAGCTGCGGCGCTACAAGCGGCGGCTGCAGGACCGCCACGAACAGGCCGCCCACGCCGCGCGTGAGGAGGCCGCCGCCTATTCGATCATCGCCGCCCCCGATTCGGAGGCCGAAGAGGTCGAAGTCGCCGACGCGCCGATGATCATCGCCGAAACGACCGCCGATATCCCGGAGACCAGCGTGGCCGACGCGGTGATGATGCTCGACCTGCGCGATACCAACGCGATGCTGTTCAAGAACGCTGGCACCGGGCGGCACAACATGGTCTATCGCCGGCGCGACGGGTCGATCGGGTGGGTCGAGCCGCGCTGAGCCGCGCCCCGCGGCGCGCCACCGGCCGCTTCGCCCGGGTCTCCGGCGCGAGCGGCCGATCCCCGCCCGATAGCGAATGCTGGCGCCGATGACCCCTGTCTTCAAGCTCTTGCCCGAAGCGGTATGGCTCGCGCCGGTGGGCGACAAGCCGGCGATCCTGCGCGCGCTGGCCGAACGGTTCGCCCGCGTCTACGCGCTCAATGAAGCGGCGGTGCTGGAAGCGCTCGAGGAACGCGAAGCCCTCGGCAGCACCGGTTTCGGCCGCGGCATCGCGCTGCCGCATGCCCGCCTCGGCGGGCTTTCCCGCCCGGTTGCCGCCTTGCTCAAGCTGGCGCGGCCGGTCGAATTCGGCGCCGCCGACCGGATGCCGGTCGATCTGGCCATCGGATTGCTGTCACCGGTCAACGCCGGTGCAACCCACCTGCACGCGCTCGCCGCGCTGTCGCGGATGGTGCGCGACGAGGCGATGCACCGCGCGCTGACCGAGGCCGGCGATACCGAAACGCTCTACGCCCTGCTGACCAACGCGGCCGACCGTGACGCCGCCTGATCCGGCCGCGCAGGCCGGCGCCCGGCTGCACTATCGGGCGCTCGAACGGCTCTATGCCGCGGCGCCGGTCAACGGGCTGTTCCCCTCGCGGCTCGAGGTGGTTGGCGAAGGGCGCGCGCGGCTGACGTTCACCATCGATCGGGGGGTGTTCCACGCGGCCGGCGCGGCGCATGGCACGATCTACTTCAAGATGCTCGACGATGCGGCGTTCTATGCGGCCAATACTCTCGTCACCGACCGTTTCCTGCTGACCACCTCGTTCAACCTGCACTTCACCAAGCCGGTGCGCGAGGGCGAGGTGACGGCGGAGGGACGGTGGATCAGCGGGCGCAAGCGGGTGCTGGTGGCCGAGTCGCGGCTGGTCGATGCCGCGGGCGACGAGATCAGCCGCGGCACCGGAACCTTCATGCGCTCGCGCATCGCGCTCTCGAGCCTTGCGGGCTACGCGGCAGCCTGATGGCAAGCGGCCGGCTGCCGGCGCATCTCGAAGCCGGGGCGATCCGCCGGCTGGCGGAGTCGATGGGCGGTTTCGCCACGCTGCTCGCCCGTGGCGAGCGCGACCGCGGCACCATCGGAGTAGTGGTTGTCGGCCGCGGGCAACCGGCGGCCCTCTACGAACGGATGCCCGATCTGGCCGGGAATCGCCCCTTCGTGCAGGTGAGCGCGCAGGATGCGAGCGAGCCCTCGCGATTCGACGACCTGCTCGCACGCCGCCGCGCGCGCGATCCCGATCTCTGGCTGATCGAGGTGGATGTCCCGGAAAGGGAACGGTTCGTCGCAGCCCTGCCCGGCTGAGTTGACTTCGCAACTGCAGCATTTAAGCGCGCCGCACCTTTTCCGGGCGCAGGCGACGTGCATCGGCATTTCGGCCGATCGGTCAGCGCGCAGACGGGGCGGCCGGCAGGCCATTCGGTGGAACCGCATCACGGCTGTGATCGCGGCATCCCGGCCTGCGACTGCGCGCGTCCACCGCCTTAACCGATGGATCGATGCGATTTCACCGTTCGAGCATCGCGGCGTTTGCCGCGACTATAGTACTGACGTTTTTCGCCGCCGAAGGATCCGGCGCCAACGCTGAGAACAGCGAGATTCCCTCTCCCCCCGCTGCCGTGGGCCTCACCGAGGAGACCGTGCCGGCCGCGCCCGCGGTGCGCTTCGTCGCCCAGGAAGTCGCCCAGCCGGTCGCTCTGCCGAGCGGCGCAGCCCCCCGCGCTGCCTCGCTTCACGAGCTCGTTGCCGCGATGCCGCCGGGCGCCGGGCTGTCGCGCCAGCTCGAATGCCTCG
This sequence comes from Cypionkella sp., assembly GCA_041730635.1. Taxonomy (GTDB): domain Bacteria; phylum Pseudomonadota; class Alphaproteobacteria; order Sphingomonadales; family Sphingomonadaceae; genus Tsuneonella. The sequence goes on along the minus strand of JBGSBH010000020.1, from coordinate 6,812 downwards.
CGGGGGCGATCTACTTCGAAGCGCGCGGCGAGCCGCTCGACGGCCAGCTGGCGGTCGCCCAGGTGGTGATCAACCGCGCCGAATCGGGCCGCTTCGCCAGCGACTATTGCGGCGTGGTCCACCAGCCGGCGCAGTTCTCCTTCATCCGCGGCGGCGCGATGCCGCGCGCGGACCGCGGATCGCTCGCCTGGCGGCGCGCCTCGGCGATCGCGCGCATCGCGCACGAAGGGCTGTGGGACAGCGCGGCGGGCGATGCACTGTACTTCCACGCGCGCTACGTTCGCCCGAGCTGGAGCCGGACGAAGATCGCCCGGGCGACGATCGACAGCCACATCTTCTATCGCTGAACGTTTCGTCCAGCCTGCGCATCCGCGCAAGCTCCCTAGGCGCCGTTCCCTCCGCTTCGCTGCGGAGCACCTGCGGGCGGCCGGTCGGCCTTGCGGGTCGTCTACGCGATCCGGTTCAGACGTTCAGCTCGACCCACACCGGCACGTGGTCGCTGGGCTTCTCGCGTCCGCGACAGGCCTTGTCGACGCCGGCGGCGGTCATCCGGTCGGCTGCTTCGGGCGACAGCAGCAGGTGGTCGATCCGGAACCCGTGGTCGCGCTGCCAGGCGCCCGCCTGGAAATCCCAGAAAGTGAACACCCCGCCGCGCGGGTTGAGCGTGTCGATCGCGTCGGTCCAGCCGTCGGCGAGCAGCTGCGCGTAGGCATCGCGCGCTTCGGGCTGCATCAGCGCGTCGGCCGCCATCGCCGCGGGCGACCAGACATCCTTGTCTTCGGGGATGACGTTGAAATCGCCGAGCACCACGACCGGGCGCTCCAATGCCCACAGCTCCGCCATGCGCGCGCGCAGGCGGCGCATCCAGGCGAGCTTGTAGTCGAACTTGGGGCCCGGCACCGGGTTGCCGTTGGGGAGGTAGATGCAGGCGATCCGCACGCCGTGGACGTCGGCCTCGATGTAGCGCGCGTGCTCGTCGTCGGGGTCGCCGGGGAGCGTGCGCTGCGCCTCGTCCGGCGCGATCCCGTCGGCGAGGATCGCGACCCCGTTGAAGCCCTTCTGACCGTGCCAGATCGCCTGGTAGCCGATCCGCTCGAACTCGGCCGCGGGAAACCCTTCGTCCTGGCTCTTGATCTCCTGCAGGCAGGCGACCGCCGGGCGGGTTTCCTCGAGCCATTCGACGAGGCGCGGCAGGCGCGCCTTGATGCCGTTGATGTTGAAGGATGCGATGCGCATCCCGGCAGGCTTTAGATGCCGAAGCTGGAACCGCAACCGCAACCGGCGGCGGCCTGCGGATTGCTGACCTTGACCGCTGCGCCGCCCAGCGACTCGACGAAATCGACCGTGCTGCCGGCGATGAGGTCGAGGCTGACCGGATCGACCACCAGCTTGACCCCGGCGGTCTCGCTCACCGTGTCGTCGCCCTCGGGCGCGTCGGCGAGATCGAACTTGTACTGGAAGCCCGAGCAGCCGCCCCCCTCGACCGCCAGCCGCAGGATCGCCGGGCGCGCCTGTCGCGCGGCAATCGCGGCGACGCGGCGGGCGGCGTTCTCGGTCAGGGTCAGGGGCTCGGCCATGGCCGGGATGTAGGGATGCGCGCCGCTGCGCTCAAGCGCTCTGGATATAGGCGCGCAGGCCTTGCGCTTCCTGCGCCAGCCCGTCGATCTGCGCTTTCACCAGGTCGCCGATCGAAATGAAGCCGCACATCGCGCCGCCATCGACCACCGGCAGATGGCGGATCCGGCGGCGGGTCATCAGCTCGAGCGCGTCGTCGATCGAGGTCGATGGCGAAACCGTGATCGCCGGCGCGGTCATCACCTCGCCGACCGGCTTGGCGAGGCTCGCCTCGCCCTCGCACTCGAGGCAATAGATCACGTCGCGCTCGGAAAAGATTCCGGCGACCTCGCCGTCGCGCAGCACCGGCAGCGCGCCGATCCGGCGGTGCGCGAGAATCGCCAGCGCCTCGCGCATCGGCGTCTCGACCGGGCAGGTGATCACCTCGTTGCTGGCGCGACCGGCGATCAGGCGGGCGATGTCCATCGGACTCTCCCTTCGTCTCGATTGGTGTTCTCGAGAATGCCACGAACGCCAGGCAATTGCCAGCGCCCCGGCAACGGCCCACAGGGGCCGCATGCCCGCCCCCTCCCCGCTCGACGATCCTGCCCAGGCCACTTTCGCTTTCGCGCGGTGGCGCAGGATGATGCGCGTGATGGTGGGCGCCACCGGCGTCACGGTGGCGGCGATCCTCGGTTACCTCTACTGGTCGGGCACCGCGATGTCGGTCCACTTCTACATCGCGGTGGCGCTCGGAGTCGGCGCCTCGATGATGCTGATGGCGGCGCTGATGGGGCTCGTGTTCCTGTCGAACGGCACCGGGCACGATGCCTCAGTCCTCGATCCCCTCGACGACGATCGCCGGTGACCCTTCGTGCAGGCGCAGTTCCTCGACCGGAACCCCGCCGATCAGATGCTGCTGGATGATCTTCTCGAGCCCGGCCTCGTCGCACGAATGATACCACACGCGGTCGGGCCAGACGACGGCGATCGGGCCGGCGTGGCAGATCTGCAGGCAATCGGCCCGGGTCCGCTGCACCGCGCGGCCGGCGAGGCCGAGCTCCTTCAGCCGCCGTTTGAGATAGTTCCACGCGCGCACGCCCTGCTCGCGCGAGCAGCAGGCCTGCTTGTCCGACATCGCGCACAGGAAGATCTGCCGGCCGACATGCTCGCCGCCGATCTTGGCGAGCGCGGCGCGCGCCTTGATCAGGTCGGCGGCGGCGCTCACTTGCCCGGCTTCAGCCAGCGGTCGAGCCAGGCAAACACCGTCTCGTGCCACTGGAGCGAATTCTTCGCCTTCAGCACCCAGTGGTTCTCGTCCGGGAACACCAGCAGTTGCGCGGGCACACCGTTCATCTGCAGCGCGGAGAACGCCGCCAGCCCCTGCGGATAGGGAATGCGGTAATCGTTCTCCCCGATCACCACCAGCATCGGGGTCTTCCACTTGTCGACGTGATTGACCGGGTTCCAGCGCTCGTAGGCCTGCGGGTCCTGCGGGTAGGTCTTGCCCCCGTGCTCCCACTCGACGAACCACTTTTCTTCCGTCGCGAAGGCCATCATCCGCTGGTCGAACACGCCGTTGTGGTTAACCAGGCAGCGAAAGCCGTCGGGCCACTGGCCGGCGATCCAGTTCATCATATAGCCGCCGTAGCTCGCACCCATCGCGCAGGCGCGGCTGCCGTCGATCTGCGGGTCGAGCGCGAGCGCGGCGGCGAGGCCCTTCTGCAGGTCCTCGAGCGGCTTGCCGCCCCAGTCGTTGCGGATCGCGTCGGTGAACGCCTGGCCGTAGCCGGTCGAGCCGTGGAAATCGACCGAGATCACCGCGTAACCCTGGCTCGCCACCACGCGGGGGTTCCAGCGGTTCGACCAGGCATCGTTGAACGAGCCCTGCGGCCCGCCGTGGACATAGAGGATCGCCGGCATCTTTCCGCCCGCCCCCCGTCCTGCGGGCCGGTCGAGCTTGGTGATCTGGCCCCACACGGTGGCGCCGCCGGCGCCGGTGAAGCTGAAGCGGCGGGTGACGATCGGCGCCCGGCGTCCGAGCAGCGAGGTGGCGGCGTCGGTCAGCGGCACCGCCTGGCCCCAGCCGCGCGCGAGGTAGAGCTCGCTCGGGCCGCCGATCGAATCGCGGGTGAACACCAGGTCGCCCCCGGCGAGCGGGACGAGGTTGGCGATGTGCGCCTCGTTCCCCGCCATCAGGTCGAGCCGCTCGACCCGCCCGCTGGCGGGGTCGACGCGGAACGCCGGGGTATCGAGCACGTCCTGCGCGGTGACCACCAGCCAGCGCGAATCGGGCGTCCAGGCGAGCGAGGCGACCGAGCGATCCCATTCGGCCGTCAGCGGGCGGACCGCGCCGCTCGCGAGGTTCTTCAGCATCACCGTCAGCTTGTCGGCCTCGTACCCGGGGCGCGCCATCGCCGCCCAGGCGAGCCACTTGCCGTCGGGCGACGGCGCCGGCAGCGTATCGGTCGCCTGGTTGCGCTCGGTCAGGTTGCGCGGCGCGCGGCCCGACAGGTCGCTCACCCACACGTCGATGTTGGTCGAGCGCGGCTCATCCTTGTCCGCCCGGCGCGCGGCGAAATAGATCGAGCGGCCGTCGGGCGCCCAGGCCACTTCCTCGTTGCCGCCGAACGGCTTGGTCGGGGTGTCGCCGACCAGCGCGCCTTTGCCCGCCGGCCCGTCGAGCGCGACGCCTTCGCCCCCCGCCTTGCCATCGGCGAGCGGGAAGGCGAAAACCCGGCTGTGCACCCCGGGGGTTTCCCACGCATCCCAGTGGCGCACGAAGCCGACCTCGCTGTCGTAGAGCCGGCCGCTGCCGGGACCCGGCAGGTGCGCCGCCTTGCCGGGGCAGCCGAAGGTGCGGCAGCTGCGCGCGAAGTCGCCCCACACCGCCAGCCTGGTCGCGCCCGGAGCGAGCGCGAAGCCCGCCACCGCAGCGGCCAGCTCGGTGACTTGCCCGATCTCGCTCGCTTTACCGTCAACGGCGACCCGCGCCCGCCACACCTGGTCGCTCCCGCCGGGGCCGCGGTCGGACAGGAAATAGAGCCAGCCGTCGTCGCCGAACGCGGGGCTTGCGGCGGAGCCGCCGAGGTCGAGGCGGACCGGGGCCGGGGCGCCGTCGTCCAGCCGGCGCAAGTAGAGCGCGGTCGTCCGCTGGTAGCTCGCCGGGTCGGTCTCGGTCAGCGGATAGACCGCCAGCTTGCCGTCCCGGCTCACCGCCGGCGCGCCGAGGCGGGGCAGGGTGACGAGGTCCTGCGCGCTCATCGGCGCGCGGGTTTCGGCGGCGGGCTTGTCGGGCGCGGCGGCGGCTGCGGGGGTGGTGAGGGCCGCCAGCGCGGCGGCGAAGGCGAACCCGGCGGAGATCTTCATGGCTGGCGGACTAGCGCCCGCGTCCGGCGGTGGAAAGGCCTCGCGGCGCCCCGCTAGCCGCGCTTGCCCGCGATCCGCGCGATCTCGTCCTTGACCATCCGCTCGACCATCGCCGGCAGGTGCTTGTCGAGCCAGTCGGCGAGCATCGGCCGGAGCAGCTCGCGGGTCAGCCCCTCGAGCGAGGTCTCACCCGAGCGGACGATCTGCGGGGGCATCCCCGGCTCGGCCAGCATCGCCAGCGCGGCGAGGTTCTCGCGCATCGAATCGCGCGCGCGATCGGTCAGCAGCGGGGCGTCGTCGACGCCGTCGTCGCCTTCCTCGAGCGAGGGCGCTTCCTCGACGAATTCGGCCGCGGCGAGATCGAGCACTTCGTCGGCCTCGTCGGCATCGGCCGGCTCGGGCGCGGCGTCGATCCCGTCGTTCTCGCGGCGGCGGCGCGCGTCGAGCGCGTTCGAGCGGTTGTCGCGCGCGATCACCTTCTTGATCGATTCGAGTATTTCCTCGACCGACGCCTCGCCTTCCTGGCGCATGTCATCAACCCCCTGGCCGCCGCCCCGATCAGCTGCCGCGAGTGGCAGCGTTCGATTCGACATCGGCCGGAAGTTCCGCATCGGCGGCCGGGATGTCAACGGTGCGCGTCGACTGGGCGACCGGGTCGGGCTCTTTCGCCCAATCCCACCACTTGCCCTTGACGCGTTGGTAGTTGAGCTGCGGATCGTACAGCGGCCCGTCGTCGCCCAGGCCGAGGTCGCGCGCCTCCGCCCGGCCCATCGCGGCGAGCAGCGAGAACCCCGCTACATAGGCGTTGCGCCGCGCGGTGATCAGCTGCGCCCGGGCGAGCACCAGCTCCTGCTCGGCATTGAGAATGTCGAGGATCGTGCGGTTGCCCACGGTGTTCTCCGCGCGCACGCCCTCCAGGCTCAGCGTCGCGGCGTCGACCGCGCTCTGGTTGCTGGCGATGATCGCGGTCGCCGCCTGCCAGCTCGACCATGCCGAGCGGACCTGGGCGATGACTTCGCGCTCGGCGGCGATCACGCTCTCGAGCGCGGCGGCGGAACGGGCCTGCGCCTGCCGCTCGAGCGCCGCCGGGCGGCCGCCCTGGAACAGCGGGACCGACACCTGCACCCCGGCCTGCACCCCGCTGCTGCGCTCCGCCACCAGCGGGTTGTTCACCGAGCCCAGCGTGTTGCTGTAGTCGGCGCCGGTGAACACCGAGACGCGCGGCAGCCGGCCCGAGCCCGCGACGTCGATGTCGAAGCGCGAGGCTTCGGCGCGTTCGCGGGCGGCGATGAGGTCGGGGTTTTCCTCGAGCGCGGTGGCGACCGCATCGGCGACGCTCGCCGGCAAGCCGGGCAGCGGCGGCGGCGGCTGCAGCGCATCGGGCGCCATGCCGGTGAGGCGGATGTATTCCTCGCGCGCGGCGATGAGGTTGGCGCGCGCCGACTGCAGGTCGCCTTGCGCCAACGCCAGCCGGGCCTGCGACTGGGCGACGTCGGTGCGGGTGAGATCGCCGATCTCGAAGCGGTCGCTGGTGGCCTGCACGTTGACCCGCAGCACATCGACCTGGCTGGCGTTCAGCCCGACCAGCGCCTCCCCGCGGATCACGTCCATGTAGGCGGCGACGGTCTGGGTGAAGATCGCCGACTCGGTTCCGCGCAAGTCGGCCTGCCCGGCTTCGACGCGGTTTTCCGCCGCGCGGATCGAATTGCGGATGGCGCCGCCGGCATAGATCGGCACCCCGAGGTCGAGCCCGGCGCCGAGCCGCCGGTCCGGTGCGGCATCGCTTCCCGGGCTCGCAGTGACGAATTCGATGTACTGCGCGCTCGCGTCGACATTGGGCCGGCCGGCCGACTTCTCGATCGGCACGCTTTCGTCGAGCGCGCGCTGCT
>JBGSBH010000019.1:0-17655 GCA_041730635.1 Cypionkella sp. | reverse complement strand
TCTGGTGGGTATAGCGCATTGTGTTCCTTAGTTAATCAGATGCTGAACTGTAGCACAATTTCCGAGAATCTGACGGGATTGCCCTAAATAATTCAATAAGTTCCGCAAGCGGAAACCCCGTATGCACGAAGCGTGGAGCCGTGTCGCGCGCGCGGGCCCGCTCGTGCGCGGCGGCCTCGACCCGGTCCAGATGGTCGCTCAGGATCAATGCCCGGTTGACCCGCACGGCCTCGGGGCCGGCGACCCCCAGCTCGAGCGCGCGATCGTACGCCGCGAGCGCGCCCCGATAATCGCGCGCCTGGCGCCGGGCATAACCGAGATTGAACCAGCTGTCGGCGTGATCGGGCCGCGCTGCGACAACCTGCGCGAACAGCGCGGCGGCCTCGGACGCCCGCCCTTCGCCGAGCGCGCGCGCCCCCGCCGCGCCGAGTTCGCGCCAGGAATGGTCGGGCGGCCGCGCGCTCATCGTGGGCGCGCCTTGCGTTGCGAAACAGGGGTTGGCAACCCGCCTTCGCCGGTGCGCATCCGGGCCTCCGCGGCACGAAGCGCAGGCACCAGGGAAAGCCTTCGATCGGCTCGGCTATCGCTTCGGCGGCCCGGTTCTAGGCTCAAGTGTTGCACACCCGCAACATCCTGGCGTTAACCGCCAATCCGAGCGGATTTGTCGTTGCGAGCGGCTGGCACTGCGGCCACTCCGGCCGACGCGCATCCGCGTCCGTGCCAGTGAAAATGGGTCAGGCACGGGACAGCCGGCGTCAGTCGGTTAACTTGGGGACTGAAATCATGAACTTCCAACGCTCCGCTTTCCGCGGGAAGAGCGCGATGCTGGCGGGTGCCGGCGTCGTCGCCATCTCGCTCGCCGCCGTCGCGTCGCCGGCTTATGCCCAGCAGACCACGACGACGACCCCGGACTGTCTCGACCAGAACGCGAACGGCGTCTGCGACGCGGACGAAGATCCCTCGAACGCCGACGGCAGCGAGACCGAAGGCACGATCATCGTCACCGGTTCGCGCATCGCGCGCCCGACGATCGATTCGCCGGTCCCCGTCACCTCAGTGACCGCCGATGACCTGCTGTCGCAGGGCAACCTCTCGCTCGGCGACGCGCTGAACGACCTCCCCGCGCTGCGCTCGACCTTCAGCCAGTCGAACTCGACTCGCTTCATCGGCACCGCCGGCCTCAACATCCTCGACCTGCGCGGCCTCGGCACTTCGCGCACGCTGACGCTGGTCAACGGCCGCCGTCACGTGACCGTCTCGCCGGGCGACTACATCGTCGACGTCAACACCATCCCGTCGGAGCTCATCGAGCGCGTCGATGTCGTGACCGGCGGTAACTCGGCGATCTACGGTTCGGACGCCGTCGCCGGCGTGGTGAACTTCGTGCTCAAGCGCGACTTCGACGGCTTCCGGGTGACCGGCCAGGCCGGCGTCTCCGAGCGCGGCGACCGCGGCTCGTACTTCGGCGCGGTGACCTGGGGCCGCAACTTCGCCGATGGCCGCGGCAACATCGCGCTTGCCGCCGAGTATTCGTTCTCCGAAGCGCTCAAGTCGACCCAGCGCGACGAGCTGACCGGCGCGTTCTCCGGTCGCAAGCAGTTCAATCTCGATACCGACACCTCGCTCGACGTGCGCGGCACCAACGGGATCATCGACAACCAGTTCTTCACCAACGTGCGGAACAACAACATCTCCGACGGCGGCCTGCTGTCGGCGGTCTGCACCGCGGCCTTCATCGGCAACACCTCGCGCTGCATCGCCGGCGCCACCACCGCGCTGCCCTTCCCGACCCGTTACGTCTTCCTGCCCGACGGCTCGCTGGTCCAGAACGTGACCGAGCGCGACCTTCGCCTGGTCGGCTCGAACAACGCGCTGGGCGGCCTCGGTTCGACCCTGTCGAACTACGGCGATCTGTTCCCCGAGATCGAGCGCGCTTCGGTGAACCTGCTCGCGCACTTCGACGTGTCGGAAGCGTTCCGTCCGTTCGTCGAGGCGAAGTTCGTCCGCCTCAACGTGTTCTCCGAATCGAGCCCGAGCTTCTTCCAGGGCAACATCGCGCCGTTCTTCGGCGGCGGTTCGGACTTCCGCTGTGACAATCCGTTCCTGACGGCGCAGGCGTACGCCACGCTGCAGTCGATCGGCCGCTGCTCGACGGCGATCCCCTACGGCGCCGCCAACCCGCAGACCTTCGTCTTCATCGGCCGCAACAATCCGGACCTCGGCATCCGCAACGAAGACAACCGCCGCGACACGTACCGCGTCGTGGGCGGGGTGCAGGGCACCTTCAACACCGACTGGAACTACGAAATCGCGGTGAACTACGGCAAGCTCGACGGCCGCACGCTGTCGGGTAACAACCTGCTGCTGTTCAAGCCCGACGGTTCGAACGCCGGCTTCCTCAACGCGATCGACGCGGTGCTCGCCCCGGCGACGTTCTCGGGCAGCAACTTCGTGCTCAACCAGAACGGTCAGCGGGTGGTCTGCCGGGTGAACGCGGTCACCAACGTCGACCCGAACTGCGTCCCGCTGAACCTGTTCGGCGAGAATCGTTCGGATCCGCGCGCGATCGCCTACAGCAACGTGACCAGCAACTACACGCAGGACGCGTCGCAGTTCGTGGTCTCGGCGTTCCTCAGCGGCGACCTGTCGCAGCTGTTCGAGCTTCCGGGCGGGCCGATCGGGTTCGCGTTCGGCGGTGAATACCGCGAGGAGCGCGGCAGCATCTTCACCGACGAGAACACGGCGCAGGGTCTTACCTTCCTGACCGCGATCCAGCCGGTGGAATATCCGAAGTTCACCGTGAAGGAAGTCTTCGGCGAAATCCGCATTCCGCTGTTCGCCGACGTGCCTTTCGCCCAGCTCCTCGAGCTGAGCGCCGCGGGCCGTATCTCGGACTACAACACCTCGGCCGGCACGACCTATGCCTACAACGGCTCGGTCATCTACGCGCCGATCGACGACCTCAAGTTCCGCGCGGCCTACAACCGCTCGGTGCGTGTCCCGACGCAGTCGGACCTGTTCGATCCGGTGGGCCAGAACTTCGCCTTCATCGCCGACCCGTGCGACGTGGCGAACATCAATGCCGGTCCGAACCGGGCGGCCAACTGCGCTGCCGCTGGTGTGCCGGTCGGCTTCGTCAACACACCGGCGCGTTCGGCTACGCTGAGCTTCGCGCAGGGCGGCAACCCGTTCCTGACCGCGGAGAAGTCGGACAGCTACACCGTCGGCGCGGTGTTCACGCCGACGTTCGCCCCGGGCCTGTCGGTGGCGGTCGACTACTACGACATCACGGTGAAGAACCTGATCGCCACCCTCGGCGCGCAGCAGATCATCAACCTGTGCTACGACTCGCAGTCGCTCGACAATCCGTACTGCCCGCTGGTCAGCCGCCGGGCCAACAGCGAGTTTGACGATCCGGCGGTGTTGGCCGGCCCGGTGAACTTCGCGCGGCTGGTCACCTCGGGCATCGATCTCGATGCGCAGTACCAGCACACCTTCGCCAACGGCGACAAGGTGGCGGCGCGGTTCATCGGTTCGTGGCTGCGTGAACGCACCCAGTTCACCGACCCGACCAACCCGCTGATCCCCAACCGGATCAAGAGCGAGCTGGGCGATCCGGAATGGGAAGCGAGCTTCTCGGCCTCGTATCAGTCGGGTCCGTTCGGCATCCGCTGGCAGACCCGCTACATCGGCAAGCAGACGATCGGCACCTACGAAGCGCAGAACCCGTATCAGGGCGTCTGCCCGACGACCGGCGTGGTGGGCTTCAGCGGCGGAACTTGCACCCCTGGCCAGATCGTCACGCTCGATCCGGCCAACGCGGACCAGTTCCCGCAGGTGTGGTACGGCGATCTGTTCTACCACGATCTCCGGCTGACCTTCGATGTCGACAAGAAGTTCCGCTTCTATGCCGGCGTCGACAACATCTTCGACACCGAACCGCCGTTCAACCTGCTCGGCACCGGTGCCGGCTCGGCGATCTACGATACCACCGGGCGTTACTTCTACGCCGGTATCCGGATCGACATGTAGTCGGACGGTTCAAGGCCTGAATGCGACGGGGCGGCCCACCGGGCCGCCCCTTTTTTTGGCGTCGATCGCGATCAGGCGATGGTGATCGTCAATCCTCCATCGCCCTCGTCGATCTTGACCGTCGCGCCGTCGGGCACCTCGCCGGCGAGCAGCTTCTCGGCCAGCGGATCCTGCAGATAGCGCTGCACCGCGCGCTTCAAGGGCCGCGCGCCGTAGACCGGATCGTAGCCGACCCGGCCGAGCCAGCGCCGCGCGCCCTCGGTGAGTTCGAGCGCGATCTTGCGGTCCTTGAGCAGCTTCTGCACCCGGGCGACCTGGATGTCGACGATCGGCGCCATGTGCTGCTGCCCGAGCCGATGGAATAGGATTATCTCGTCGAGCCGGTTGAGGAACTCGGGGCGGAAGTGCGCCCGCACCACGTCCTTCACCTGCGGCTCGACCTTCTCGACGTCCTGATCCTCGTCGAGGCTGGCGAGGAACTGGCTGCCGAGGTTGGAGGTGAGGATGATCAGGGTGTTCGAGAAGTCGACCACCCTCCCCTGCCCATCGGTCAGCCGCCCGTCGTCGAGCACTTGCAGCAGCACGTTGAAAACGTCGGCATGGGCCTTCTCGACCTCGTCGAACAGCACGACCTGGTAGGGGCGCCGGCGGACCGCCTCGGTCAGCACCCCGCCTTCCTCGTAACCCACGTAACCCGGGGGCGCGCCGATCAGCCGCGCGACCGCGTGCTTCTCCATGAACTCCGACATGTCGATGCGGACCATCGCGCTGTCGTCGTCGAACAGGAACCCGGCGAGCGCTTTGGTTAGCTCGGTCTTGCCGACGCCGGTCGGCCCCAAGAACAGGAACGAGCCCAGCGGTCGGTTGGGATCCTGCAGGCCCGCGCGCGCGCGGCGCACCGCCTTGCTGACCGCCTCGACCGCCTTCGCCTGGCCGATCACCCGCGCCCCGATTGCTTGTTCCATGCTGAGCAGCTTCTCGCGCTCGCCTTCCATCATCTTGTCGACCGGCACCCCGGTCCACTTGCTGACGACGCTGGCGATATCGTCCTCGGTCACCTCCTCGCGCAGCAGCGCGTTCTCGGCCGGGCTCTCGATCTCGGCAAGCCGCCGCTCGAGCTCGGGGATGCGCCCGTACTGCAGCTCGCCGGCACGGGCCAGGTCACCCTCGCGCTGCGCCCGCTCGAGTTCGATCCGCGCGGCGTCGAGCTCTTCCTTGACCTTGCCCTCGGCGGCGATCTTGTCGCGCTCGTTCTGCCAGCGGGTGGTGAGCTCCGCCGAATGCTGCTCGAGGTTGGCGAGTTCCTCGCGCAGCGCGGCGAGCCGATCCTGCGAGGCGCGGTCGGTTTCCTTGCCGAGCGCCTGCTCCTCGATCTTGAGCTGGATGATCCGCCGGTCGAGGTTCTCGATCTCCTCGGGCTTGCTCTCGACCACCATCCGCAGCCGGCTCGCCGCCTCGTCCATCAGGTCGATCGCCTTGTCGGGCAGGAAACGGTCGGAGATGTAGCGGTTGGAAAGCGTCGCCGCGGCGACGATCGCGCCGTCGGTGATCCGCACCCCGTGGTGCAGCTCGTAGCGGTCCTTCAATCCGCGCAGGATGCTGATCGTGTCCTCGACCGTGGGCTCGCCGACGAACACCGGCTGGACGCGGCGCTGCAGCGCGGCGTCCTTCTCGACGTACTTCTGGTACTCGTCGAGAGTGGTGGCGCCGATGCAGTGAAGCTCGCCGCGGGCGAGCGCGGGCGTCAGCAGGTTGCCCGCGTCCATCGCGCCTTCGGATTTGCCGGCGCCGATCAGCGTGTGCATCTCGTCGATGAACAGGATGATCTCGCCCTCGGCGCCCTTCACCTCGTCGAGCACCGCCTTCAGCCGTTCCTCGAACTCGCCACGGTACTTCGCGCCCGCGATCAGCGCGCCCATGTCGAGCGCCATCAGCTTCCGGTCCTTGAGGCTGTCGGGCACGTCGCCGTTGGCGATGCGCAGCGCCAGCCCTTCGGCGATCGCGGTCTTGCCGACGCCGGGCTCGCCGATCAGTACCGGATTGTTCTTGGTCCGCCGGGCGAGGATCTGCACGGTGCGGCGAATTTCCTCGTCGCGGCCGATCACCGGGTCGAGCTTGCCCGACCTTGCCACCTCGGTGAGGTTGCGCGCGTACTTCGACAGCGCATCGTAGCTTTCCTCGGCGCTCGCCGAGTGCGCCTGGCGCCCACCCCGCAGCTCGGTGATCGCAGCCTCGAGACCCTGCGGGGTCACCCCCGCCGCCCTGAGCGCCTGGCCCGCCGGCGTGGTGGTGGCGAGCGCCAGCGCGAGTAGCATCCGCTCGACGGTGACATAGCTGTCGCCGCTCTTGCTCGCGGCCTGTTCGGCCTGGTCGAGCACGCGAACGGCATCGTTGTCGAGCCCGGGAGTCGCCTGCGCGCCGCCGCCGCTGACCGCGGCGATCTTGCCGAGCGCGGTGTCGATGCCCTGGGTGGCGAGCGTGGGATTGCCCCCGGCCCGGGTGATCAACCCCGCGGCCATTCCCTCCGCGTCCTCGAGCAGCGCCTTGGCGAGGTGCTCGGGGGTGATCCGCTGGTGGTTCATGCGGATGGCGACGGTCTGCGCGGCCTGGAGGAAACCCTTCGCGCGATCGGTGAACTTTTCGAGATTCATGGGATACCCTCACTCCTTCGCAGGCAAGATAGTGTTGCTGATGAGCAACACAATCCTTCCCCGCGATTTTTCGCTCCGCCGGGAAGGCCAGTCACGGGCGCCGACCCGTTCGCGATTGCAACCTCTTACGACCTCGCTACTCCGTGCTGTGACAGAGGGGGAGGCGAACGTTGAAGACCTGGGCGATCCGGATCGGGGTGGCGCTGCTTGCGCTGGTCGGCGTGGCGGCGATCGGGCTGATGACCTGGGAGCCGCTCGTCGCCGAGCCGGGAGCCGCCCCGCCCGCCCGGGCTTACCGCGCGGAGATCGTGCGTGACGAATGGGGCGTGCCGCACATCTACGGCCGGACCGACGGGGACGTCGCCTATGGCGTCGCGCAGGCGCATGCCGCCGACGACTTCTTCACCCTGCAGGATGTCATCGCGATGACGCGCGGGCGCTACGGCGCGATCGCCGGGGAGGACGGCGCCCAGTTCGACTACGTGCTCGCGCTGCTGGGCGCCCGCGAGACCGCCGAAAAGCAATACGGAAACCTCGATCCCGAAACCCGCGCGCTGCTCGAAGCCTACGCCACGGGCCTCAACGACTACGCCGCGGCGCACCCGGGGGAGATCAAGCTCGGCAACCTGTTCCCGGTGAACGGGCGCGACGTCGCAACCGGCTTCGCGTTGCGCCAGCCGTTCTTCTTCGGTCTCAACAACGTGATCGGCCCGCTGGTCGAGGGCAAGACGCTGCTGCCGGACCCCGGGCCGAAGCTGCACGGGCCGCTGCCCGACCGCGAGGGCGCGGCCAACGCCGGCTCGAACGCCTTCGCGATCGCGCCGGGGCGATCGGGCGACGGGGTCACGCGGCTCGTCTCGAACAGCCATCAGCCGTGGGAAGGCGGGGTCGCCTGGTACGAGCTGGTGGTCGAGAGCGGCGAAGGCTGGCATTTCGCCGGCGCGACCTTTCCCGGCAGCCCGTTCCCGTTTCTCGGCCACAATCGCGATCTCGGGTGGACCAACACGGTCAACCAGCCCGATATGATCGACACCTACAAACTGGTGCTCGACCCGAGCGGCACCCGCTACCGGCTCGACGGAAAATGGCTCCCGCTCGAACGGCGCGCGGTGCGCCTGCCGGTGCGCTTCGGACCGGTGGTGCTGCCGGTCACGCGCGAGGTCTGGCGCAGCGTTCATGGCCCGGTAATCAAGAACGCGCGCGGCGCCTTCGCCTTCCGCTACGGCGGCATGGGCTCGATCGAGCAGCTCGACGCCTATCGCGCGCTCAACAAGGCGAAGACATACGCCGAATGGCGGGCGATCCTCGCGCGGCAGGCGATCCCGTCGACCAACTTCATTTACGCCGACAAGTCCGGCACGATCGCCTACTGGTACAACGCCGCGATACCCGCACGTCAGCAGGGCCCCGACTGGCGCGGCGTGCTGCCCGGCGACCGCAGCGACCTCATCTGGCAGCGCCTGGCCCCCTTCGAGAGCCTGCCCCACTATGAGAACCCCGCCTCGGGCTTCGTGTTCAACGCCAACAACACGCCGTTCGTCGCCGCCGGGCGCGCAAGCAATCTCGACCGGCGCGGGTTTGCGCCCGAACTCGGCATCGAATTGAAAATGCCCAACCGCGCCTACCGCGCCGAGAAGCTGCTCGACGCGGCACCCGCGATCGGCCGGCTCGAGCTCGAGGCGATCAAGTACGATACCGGGTGGGACGAACGCGGTTATGTCGGCGAGGTGCTCCGCGGGATTGCGGCGCTCGATACCCGGCGCGATCCGTTGCTCGCCCGGGCGCAGCGCATCCTGGGCGGGTGGGACATGACCAGCGACGGCGCCGGGCGTGCCGATGCGCTCGCGCTGCTGGTGATGCGCAGGGCGATGGGCGACAGCTACAGGGGGCGGCCGCTGACCCCGCCGCGCACCTTGCTGAGCGAGGCTGCAAGGCACCTGCAACGGTACTTCGGCCGGCTCGATCCGCCGCTGCAATCGATCCTGCGCCTGCGCCAGGGGCCCGGCCCCTACGCGGTCGACCTGCCGCTCGACGGTGGCAGCGACACGCTGCGCGCCTCGACCCTGTGGGACGTCGATCCGGACGGGCGGCTGGCGGTCAAGCACGGCGACAGCTTCGTGATGTTCGTCGAATGGGCGCCGGGGCGGCCGGTGGCCAGCCAGTCGATCCAGCCCTTCGGCGCGGCGACCACCCGGCCGCGCAGCGTGCATTACACCGACCAGGCCGGGCTGTTCGTGCAGAAGCGGCTGAAGCCGGTGCACTTCACCCGCGCCGATGCGCTGGCGAACGCGGTTAGTCGAAAATTGGTGACGCACCGGCCGCCCGCGCCGTAAGGGTGCCGCATTTCTGAATTCTCGGGGACTTCCATGACCATGCGCTTCTGGACCAGCGGCCTGCTGGCGCTCTCGCTCACCGCCTGCGCCGCGATGCCCGCCGACCGGCCCGCGGCCGCCGCAAAGCCGGTGGCCGCCGCGCCGCTCAGCGAACTGGTCGACGAAGTCTCCATCCCGTTCGAGAAGTTTACCCTCGACAATGGGCTCACCGTCATCGTCCACACCGACCGCAAGGCGCCGGTGGTGGGCGTGACGACTTACTACCGCGTCGGCTCCAAGCACGAGCCGCGCGGGCGCACCGGGTTCGCGCACTTGTTCGAGCACATCATGTTTACCGGCAGCGAGAACGTCGAGAACTTCGACATCCCGCTCGAAGCCGCGGGATCGACCGGGACCAACGGCTCGACCGGTGCCGACCGGACCAACTACGTCGAGACGGTGCCGACCGGCGCGCTCGATCTTGCGCTGATGATGGAAAGCGACCGCATGGGCCACCTGCTCGGCGCGGTGAACCAGGACAAGCTCGACAAGCAGCGCGGGGTGGTGAAGAACGAGAAGAACCAGGGCGATAGCCAGCCCTACGGCCTCGTGCGCTATCTGGTGAACGAAGGGCTGCTGCCGGTCGGCCACCCCTACCGCCATTCGACGATCGGTTCGATGGCCGATCTCGACGCCGCCTCGGTCGAGGACGTGCGCCAGTGGTTCCGCGACAACTACGGCCCCAACAACGTCGTCCTCGCGCTGACCGGGGACATCGACGTGGCCACCGCGCGCGAGAAGGTGCAGCGCTGGTTCGGGCATATTCCGCGGGGCCCCGAAGTGGTCCAGCGGCCGGCGGCGCCGGTCACGCTGGCGGCGCCGGCGGCGCGCGAGCATGTGGATCAGGTGCCGCTGGTGCGGCTCTACCGGCTGTGGACCGGGCCGAGCCGGCGCGAGCCCGTCAGCCTGGCGCTGCAGGCGGGCCTTCACGTGTTCGGCGGCCTCGCCTCCTCGCGGCTCGACACCGTGCTGGTGCGCGAGGAGCAGCTCGCCACCCGCGCTTCCGCCTTCTACGACGCCGAGGAGCAGCTCGGCACCGCCTACATCTCGATCGACGTGCGCCCGGGGGTCGAGCGGGCCGCGGCCGAGACACGGCTCGATGCGCTGCTCGCCGATTATCTCGCCAGTGGGCCGACCGCCGACGAGCTGCAGCGCGCGGCGACGCAGATCGTCAGCTCGCAGATCGACGGTCTCGAGCAGGTCGGCGACTTCGGCGGCAAGGGCAGCACGCTCGCCGAGGGCGAGCTTTATGCCGGCGATGCGGGGCTCTACAAGAAGAACCTCGAAGCGCTCGCCGCGCTCGATCCGGCGACGGTGCGCGGCGCGATGCAGAGGTGGCTCGGCCGCCCGGTCTACAAGCTGGCGGTCGTGCCCGGCACCCGCACCGAGAAGGGCGCGCTGATGGGCGGCTGGGGGGACGAGGCGAGCGTGCCCGCCCCCGCCCCCAATGCGAAGAAGCCTGCCCCGCCGGTGGTGCAGGGACCGCCACGCGCGATGCCCGAGGTAGGCCCGGTCAAGCCGCTGGTGTTCCCGGCGGTCGAGCGCACGACGCTCCGCAACGGCATTCCGGTCGCGCTCGCGCGGCGCAGCGCGATCCCCAAGGTCAGCCTGGCGATCGAGTTCGACGCCGGCTTCGCCGCCGACGGCGCGGCGCGCGCGGGCACCCAGTCGCTGATGATGGATCTGCTCGAGGAAGCCACCACCACCCGCAGCGCGCAGGCGATCGCCGAGGAGCAGGAGCGGCTCGGCGCCAGCATCGCCGTCGCCACCGGGCGCGACGTGAGCACGGTGCAGATGACCGCGCTCACCGCTAACCTCGCGCCGAGCCTCGCACTGCTGTCCGACGTGGTCCGCAACCCCGCCTTCGCGGACGGGGACGTGGCGCGGGTGAAGAACCAGCGGCTCGCCAACATCAAGCAGGCGCTGGCGACCCCGCAGGCGATCGCCGCCCGTGCGCTCGACCCGCTGATCTACGGTGAGGCGCACCCGTACGGGACGGTCGGCGCGCTGGGCAAGGCCGCGGTGATCGAGGGGTTGACCCCGGCGGCGCTCCGGACCGAGCACGCCACCTGGATCCGCCCCGAGACCGCGCAGATCACCGTGGTCGGCGACGTGACCATGGCGGAGCTCAAGCCCCGGCTCGAGGCTGCCTTCGGCGATTGGCGCGGCCCCGCGGGCGCCGCCCCGCCGGCGAAGAACCTCGCCGCCGCGACCCCCGCCCCGCAGCCCCGGCTGGTGGTCATCGACCGGCCGAACAGCCCCAGCTCGATGCTGCTGTTCGGGCGGGTGCTGCCGCTGACCGGGCGCGATGCCGGCCAGGAGGCGCTCGAGCTCGCCAACGAGGTCATCGGCAGCGGCTTCCTCTCGCGGCTCAACATGGACCTGCGCGAGACCAAGGGCTGGACCTACGGCATCCGCAGCGGGCTGGCGGGCACCGTCGGCCCGCGCAGCGCGACCGTGGGCACCCTGGTCCAAGCCGACCGCACCGGCGATTCGATCCGCGCCGTGATCGAGCAGATGAAGGCCTTCCCGGCCGCGCGCGGGGTCGATCCGGTCGAACTGCAGCGGGTGACCAAGGGTAACATCGCCAACCTGCCGACCCGCTACCAGACCAACGCCGCAGTGCTCGCCGCGCTCACCGCCAACCGGCGGCTCGGCCGGCCCGACGACTACCAGGCGCAGCTGGCGACGATCTACGGGGCGCTCGATGCCAAGGCGCTCGACGCCGCGGCAAAGGCGCATCTGCAGCCCGAACAGATGGTCATCGTGGTGGTCGGCGACCGCAAGGCGATCGACGGCCAGCTCGCCGGGCTGGGGCTGCCGATCGAGTATCGCGAGGCGGCCGAGTTCTGATTGACAGCCGTGTCAGCAAGCCCGATTGCTGGCCGCGGACTTTTTGCCAAGGGAGATACTGCGATGGGCGTTGCCGGCAGCTACGATTGCGTGACCAAGACCCCGATGGGGGACCAGAAGAGCGTGTTCACCGTCGAGGACAACGGCGACGGCACGTTCACCGGGACCAACGCGGGCGCCACCGGCACGCTGCAGATCGAGAACGGCAAGGTCGAAGGCAACCAGCTGACCTGGACGATGAACATGACCGTGCCGATGCCGATGAAGCTCGAAGGCAGCGCGACGGTCGACGGCGACCAGCTGACCGGCAGCATCAACGCCGGCGCGTTCGGCGCGATGCCGATGAGCGGCACCCGCCAGAGCTGACGGCGCTGGCTGAGCGATCACCAGGGGGCGCCGGAGCGATCCGGCGCCCTTCTTTCTGCGCGCGACATGGTGCGCGGCGAGCCGCGAGAGCGACACGAAGTACACCGCAAGACCGCCACTTCCCCGCGACCCGGCGGTGAAGCGGGCCGGCGTCTGGAAGGCCGATGCGGCGCCGCCGCAGCGAAGGCCTGGAGGAGAGCTGGTTCTCGAGCGCGCTTTCGGCCGCTACCACCAGAGAAAGGCCATCGCCGGCACGGCGCTTGCCAGGGCCACACTGGGCCACTTGGCCCAGCCGAGGAAATCCAGCGCGGGAAGGTCCACCCCGCCGCGCAGGACTTGGCCGGTCCGCTTGGCGTAGATGATCGCGCCGGTCGCTGCCAGACCGGTGAGCAGCAGACCGAACAGCACCCAGACGAGCTTGGTGGCGAGGCCGCCGAAAGTGCCGAAGTGCAGCGGATCGGCGGTTTCGACCAGCCGCTCGCCGAGCCCCATACGGTGCGCGGTGCGCTGGCCGATCACCTGGTCGCTGGCCGGATCGATATAGACCGCATCGGCCCGCTCGCGCACCAGGTTGGCGCGCCAATGGCCCTGCACGATGGCTGGATCGCCCTCCTCGTAGGGCAACTGGACCGCGGTGATCGCCAGACCGGGCTTCACGCTGTGGGCCAGCGCGATCCAGCGGTCGATCCGAGCGGCGCTCACGGCGGTGGCGGCGAACGGCTCCGCCGCTACGACGCGAGGCGGCGGGCGCTGGAAATCCATGCCCGACCATTCGAGCAGATAGTAAATCGAGGTGAGCGAGATCACCGCCACGAACCATAGCGACCACAGCCCCGCGAGCCGGTGCAAGTCCCCCGCCACCGTCCGCAGCGGACGGCTCCAGCGCGGCCGGGTCAGGAACCCGCGCCAGAACTTCTTGTAGGCGATCAGTCCGGTGACCAACGAGAGCAGCAACACCGGCCCAAGCGCGGCGACGAGGTAGAAGCCCCAGTCCCTGGGCAGGAACAGGTAATAGTGGAGCGCCCGCATGAAATCCTGGAAGCTGCGGCCGTATTCGTGGCCGGTCACGCGGGAAGTGCCGGGATCGACATAGATGGTGAATGCCTCGCCGGCGGCGTCGGTCGCGCTCACACTCTTGGCGAAATAGGCCGCGTCGGCCCGCTCGTAGCTGCCGATGCCGGACAGCCGGGCTGTGGGATAGGCGCGCTGCGCGGCCGCCCACATCGCACCCCAGTCTTCGCTCCCGGGCGCATGCGCGGTGGCCCGCACCGCCGGCTTGTAGAGCCATTCGATCTCGTGCGCGACGGTGGCGATGGTGCCCGTCAGGCACACGAACGCGAGGAACAGGCTGACCTTGAGCCCGAACAGGCTGTGCAGCGCGAACGCCAGCGGGCGCGGCTTGGGCCGCGCCGCGGCCTGCCCTGCGACGCGGCGGTCTCCCCCGGCGCACAGCGAGGTGCTAGAACTTGCCACGCACCCCCACGGTCAGCCGGCGGCCGGGCGCTTGGTAGTCGAGTAACCCGGCACCGGTCGCCTGGGCCGAAGGGGTCACGTAAATCTCGTCGAGCAGGTTGTCCGCCGCCACGAACACGCTCAGCGGGCCGATGTCGTAGGCGGCGCTGGCGCTGGCCAGCGTCACCGCCGCGCTGTCGACGAACCCGACCGCTTCCTCGCCAGGCGTGAAATAGGAAGATGCGCCGTAGTGCGTGACTTGCAGGCCGAGCGCGAGCACGGGCAGCGGCCGCCAATCCGCCCGCGCGGTCACCCGCAGCGGCACCGCCCGATCGGTCGAGTAGCTGATGTAGCGGCCGCTCGCCTCGTCAAACACTTCGCCGCGCTGGAGCGTGAACACCGCCGACAGATCGAGCGTGGGGGAGGCGGCCCAGGCCGCGTTCGCCTCGATCCCCCAAGCGCGTTCGGGGATACGCAGCGGGATCAGCGGGCAGAAAGTGGCGCCGGAGCAACTCGGATCGGCCTGCAACTGCGACGAGCTGTCGCTATGCGACCTGTAGGCGGCAAGCCCGAAGGCCACCTCCCCGCGGCGCCCGCGCACGCCGAGTTCGTACTGGTTCGAAGTCGCCGGCTCGTTCGAGATAGCACCCGGATCCTTCGCACCACGCGCCGCACGGCCGAGTTGCGACAGCTCCGCCCCCTGGCTGAACCCGGCGTAGAGCTGCACATCGGGGGCGAGCCGATAGACCGCCCCCGCATTCCACAAGGTCAGCTCGCTCGAGGCGAACGCGCCCGGGGTGGCCGCCCGCGGCAGCGCCGGGTCGTAGCCCGCTTGCCGGATCGCGCCCGAATACCATTCGTGCCGCACACCGCCGGTCAGTGTAACCGCGCCGCGGGTCCATTCGAGCTGCCCGAACGGAGCGATCGTATCGAGATAGAAATCGGGGGTGATGTAGCCGGTCACCTCGTCGGGGTCCGCGGCGGCATCGACGATGAAGCGATAGAAGTCGTTATGCGTGAAATCGAGCCCGTAGCTCGTGCGCAGCAATCCCCCGCCGAGGCGGTAGCTGCGCGCCAAGGCGCTGCGCAGGCCGATCCGCGAGTTCTCCCGGTTCGAGGCGAAGAAATCATCGCCGAACTCCGCCGAGAAGAAATTGTCCCGCTGCACGATCCGCTGATCCTGCCAGAACAGCGACAAGGCCACCTCGTGCCCGAGCAACTCGGGATGAGTGAAGGCGAGCGCCGCGGTGGCGCTGCGGTCGCCCGCCTCGGCGACTTGCGGATGCGGCGCGACCTCGACCACGTTGACCGCGCCGGTCGCGGGATCGAACGTCCCGTCGGGATAGAACTCGGAACCTTTGTTCTCGTCGTGGAAAGTGCCGGTGAAGCGCAGCTCGCCCGCGCCGAGCGCCATCCCGACCGATCCGACGAGGTCGAACGCTTCGAACGCGTTGCTCAGCGTCGGCCTACCGGTCGCGCTGCGCGATCGCCCGCCGTCGGTGTAAGCGGCGCCGAAGTAGTAATCGAGCGCGCCGAGATCCTGGCCCGCGCCGGCGTAGAGATCGGTGGTGAAAGTGCCGCGCGAAACTTCAGTGTTGAAGCTGGTCTGCGCGGTGAAATCGACCTCCAGCGCCGAGCCGGCAGCGCGGCGGGTGATAAGGTTGATGATCCCGCCCGGCGCCCCGGCGCCGTAGAGCGCGGTACCGCCGCGCACCACCTCGACCCGCTGCACCGCAAACGGCGTCAGGGCGAACGGCGCGGTGCACGACCCCTGGCGCAAGTCTTCGTTGACCGGCACGCCGTTGATCAGGAACGCGGCATTGCGCCCGCGGAGCTGGGTGCCACAGCTCGAACGGTTCTCCGGCGCTTGCACGCTGAGCCCCGGAACTGCGAACTCAAGGCCGAGGAGGATGTTGCGATTCTGCTGCAGTTGCTGCGACAGGTCCTCCTCGTTCATCACCGAAACGGAGATCGGCAGGTTCTCGATCGCGCTACCCGACCGCGTGGCGGTGACCACGATTAGCCCGCTGTCGGTGCCATCGGCATCGGGCGGAAATGTGCTCGCCTCCTGTGCGAGAGCCGCACTCGGCGCGAGCACGGCCGAGGCGAGGAGCGTGGCCGATACTTTAGAAAATCCCACGGCGATGCCTTGTTGCAAATGGTTATCACTCGCACCTAGGCCCGGTTCAGTTGCGAATCAATCGCAAAAAAGCTCATCCCGCCGGGTGATAGAAGTCCCAGATCTTCTGCGCGACGCCCTCGCTGATGCCGGGCGTGCGCTTCAAATCGTCGAGCGCGGCGGCGCGCACCTTGCCCGCGGTGCCGAAATGCAGCAGCAGCGCGCGCTTGCGGCCCGGGCCGATGCCGGGGATCTCGTCGAGCGGCGAGGCGGTGATCGCGCGGCTGCGCTTGGCGCGGTGAGCGCCGATGGCGAAACGATGAACCTCGTCGCGTAGCGTCTGGAGGTAGAATAGCAGCGGTGAATTGATCGGCAGCGTCTTCTCCCGCCCGTCGGGGAAGTGGAACACCTCGCGCCCCTCGCGCCCGTGGTGCGGGCCCTTGGCGATGGCTATCAGCGGCACGTCCTCGATCCCGAGCTCCTCGAGCGCGTCGCGCACCGAAGACATCTGCCCCTTGCCCCCGTCGATCAGCACGAGGTCGGGCCATTCGCCTTCGCGCTCTTCGGGCGGGAGGTCGCGCCCCGGCGCCCGGCCCTTGGAAAAGGGCTCTGGATGCGCGGCTGCGCCGCTACTCGATCCCTCCTCAGGGCGAGCGGTATTTTCAAGGGTCCGTTCGTCCTGAGGAGGAGGCGAGGACGCAGTCCGAGCTTCCGTCTCGAAGGACATGAGCCGCGCGAACCGCCTCGTGAACATCTCGCGCATCATCGCGAAGTCGTCGTTGCCGGCGGCGGTGCGCATGTTGAACTTGCGGTACTGGCCCTTCACGAACCCTTCGGGCCCGGCGACGATCATCGCGCCCAGCGCCTTGTCGCCCTGGATGTGGCTGTTGTCGTAGACCTCGATCCGGCTCGGCGGGCCCTCGAGCTCGAGGAACTCGGCGAGCTCGGCGAGGAGGCGCGCCTTGGTGCCGCTTTCGGCCAGGCGGCGCTCGAGCGCCTCGCGCGCGTTGCGGCTGGCCTGCTCCATCAGCTTGCGCCTGAGGCCCCGCTGCGGGATCGAGATCTCGACCCGGTGTCCGGCCTTGGCGCCCAGCGCCTCGGCGATCAGCTCGCATTCGGGCAACTCGCGGTCGACCAGCACCGTGCGCGGCGGGGGCACTTCCTCGTAGAACTGGAGCAGCACGTCGGCGAGCACCTGGTCCTCGTCGATCTCCGCGGTGTGGCTGGGGTAGAACGTGCGGTGGCCCCAGTTCTGCCCGCTGCGGATGAAGAACGCTTGGCAACCGATCTGCCCACCCTGGCTGGCGAGCGCGAAGACGTCGGCATCGCCCACCCCGGCCGCGTTGATCGCCTGGCTGCCCTGGATCGCGGTCGCCGCGCGCAGCCGGTCGCGCAGCATCGCCGCGCGCTCGAAGTCAAGATCGGCGGCCGCCTGGGCCATCTGGCTCTCGATCTTCTTCTGCACCGCGCCCGACTTGCCGGAGAGGAACTCCTTGGTCTCGGCGACCAGCTCGGCGTAGCCCGCCTGGTCGATCCGCCCGACGCACGGGGCCGAGCAGCGGCGGATCTGGTAGAGCAGGCACGGCCGGTCGCGGCGGGCGAAGAAGCTGTCGGTGCAGCTCCTGAGCAGAAACAGCTTCTGCAGCGCGTTGATCGTGGTGTTGACCGCGCCCGCGCTGGCGAACGGGCCGTAGTAATTGCCCTTGGCGCGCCGCGCGGCGCGGTGGTTGTGGCCGCGGGGGGCGGGATGGTGGGGCCGCCGCAGGATGAAGGGGAAGCTTTTGTGGTCGCGCCGCCGCCCGGTGTGCGG
>JBGSBH010000018.1:0-18099 GCA_041730635.1 Cypionkella sp. | reverse complement strand
TGCTCAGCCTCGAGGAGGCGCGCGCCAACTTCTACGATCCCAACTACAACGAGAAGCCCGCGCCGCCGCAGCAGCCGGGCGTCCATGTGTTCGCCGACTGGCCGCTCGCGGACTTGCGCGAATACATCGCCTGGACCCCGTTCTTCCGCGCGTGGGAGCTGCACGGCAACTATCCGTCGATCCTCGACGACGAGGTGGTCGGCGAGACCGCGCGCAGCCTCAAGGCCGATGCCGACGCGATGCTCGATCGGATAATCGGCGAGAACTGGCTCACCGCGCGCGGCGTCGCCGGCCTGTGGCCCTGTGCGCGGGATGGCGACGATGTAACCGTGCACCTGGTGGACGAGGCGCGCCATGTGCTGCTGCCGTTCCTTCGCCAGCAGATCAAGAAGAGCCGCGACCGGGCCAACATGTGCCTGGCGGACTTCATCGATCCGGCGGGCGACTGGATCGGCGGTTTCGCGGTCGGCATCCACGGGATCGAGCCGCACGCCGCGCGCTTCCGCGCCGACAAGGACGATTATTCCGATATCTTGCTGAAAGCGCTCGCCGACCGGCTCGCCGAGGCCTTTGCCGAGCGGTTGCATCTATACGTGCGCACCAATCTATGGGGCTATTCGCCGGGCGAGCAGCTGACCAACTCGGCGCTGATCAAGGAGGAATACCGCGGTATCCGCCCGGCGCCGGGCTATCCGGCGTGCCCCGATCACAGCCTGAAGCCGGTGCTGTTCGACCTGTTGCAGGCAGAGGAGAACGCGGGGCTCGCCCTCACCGAAAGCTTCGCGATGTTGCCGACGGCGGCGGTGAGCGGGTTCTATTTCGGCCACCCCGAAGCCGAATATTTCGGCGTCGCCCGCATCGGCCGCGACCAGGTCGAGGACTATGCCCGCCGCCGTGGCGTCTCTGTCGATCAGGCGGAACGTTGGCTTCGGACCAATCTCGATTGACCCGGGCGCCGGAGTCGCGCAGGGCGGCCCGGTCGCCGGGGTGCGAATCCCGACGTCCGCCATGGGAGAGCGTCCGGTGCGAGCCGGGCCGCCGAAGGAGCAACCGCCCCGGAAACTCTCAGGCACATGGGACCGTGGCGGGCCGTGCGATACTCTGGAAAGCGCCCCGCATGCCGGGGCCACCGACGGTGTAAGCCGGGTGCAAATCCGGCCAAACTCTCAGGTTTCCCGACAGAGGGGGCAGCGGTTCGAAGGTGGGCCACCCGGCCACCGGCCGCGCTGTCGGGGTTGCGTATGAGCGAGAGCGACGAACCGGTCGAAACCCAGCCGCTGCCGCTCGATGCGTGGCACCGCGCCCGCGGCGCGCGGATGGTGCCTTTCGCCGGCTACGAGATGCCCATTCAATACGAAGGGATCATGGCCGAGCACCTGTGGGTGCGCGAACATGCCGGGCTGTTCGATGTCAGCCACATGGGCCAGCTGATCGTCGAGGGCGAGGGCGCGGCAGAAGCGCTCGAGCGCATCCTCCCCGGCGACATCTCGGCGTTGAAACCAGGCCGCATCCGCTATTCACTGCTGCTCGCCGAGGACGGCGGCGTGCTCGACGATCTGATGGTGACCAATGTCACCGCGGCCAGCGAAGCAGCGCCGCGATACTACGTGGTCGTCAACGGCGCGACCAAGTGGGACGATATCGCCTTCCTGCGCGAGCATCTGCCTGACGACATCACGCTGACCCACCTCGACGATCGCGGCCTCCTAGCGCTGCAGGGGCCGGAGGCGGCGGCGGTGCTCGAAGGCATCGCGCCTGGGGCCACCCGCGACCTCTATTTCATGCAGGGCACTTCGGTCGAATGGCGCGGTGCCTCGCTCGGCATTGGCCGCGGTGGCTACACCGGCGAGGACGGGTTCGAGCTGTCGTTCCCCGCCGAGCGGCTCGCCGAGCTCGCGGACGCGCTCGTTGCCGACGACCGTGTGCGCCCGATCGGCCTCGGCGCGCGGGACTCGCTTCGGCTGGAGGCGGGCCTGCCGCTCTATGGCCACGACCTCGACGAGACCGTCGATCCGGTCGAGGGCAACGCCGCCTTCGCCGTCTCCAAGCGCCGGCGCGAGGAGGGGGGCTTCCACGGGGCGGAGCGCATCCTTCGCCATCTTGCCGACGGACCATCGAAGAAGCTGGTCGGCTTTACCGTCGAAGGACGCCTGCCGGTGCGCGAGGGGGCGACGATCTTCTCGAGCGACGCGCCGGTGGGCCGGATCACCTCGGGCGGCTTCGCGCCCAGCGTCGGCGCGCCGATCGCGATGGGCTATGTCGACAGCCAGTATTCCGCGCCGGGCACCCCGCTCGAAGCGGAAGTGCGGGGCAAGCGTGTCCCGCTCACCGTCGAGACGATGCCGTTCATCCCCCACCGGTACCACCGCCAAACCCACAACCAAACGGCAGGAGCCAGCCAGTGACCCGCTATTACACCCAGGAACACGAGTGGATCGAGGTCGACGGCGATACCGCCACCGTCGGCATCACCGACTACGCGCAAGGCCAGCTCGGCGATATCGTGTTCGTCGAGGTGCCCGACGAGGGCCGCGAGCTGGCGAAAGGCGGCGAGGCGGCGGTGGTCGAGAGCGTCAAGGCCGCGAGCGACGTATATTCGCCGGTCAGCGGCACCGTCACCGAAGGCAATCCCGCGCTCGAAGAAGACCCGGCGCTGGTCAACACCGATCCGCAGGGCCAGGGATGGTTCTTCAAGCTGCGGATTGCGGATGCCGGCGAGCTCGACGGTCTGATGGATGAAGGTGCCTACCAGGCTTTCTGCGACACGTTGTGAGTCCCCGCGCAGGCGGGACCTCTAGCCTCCGCGCTGCGCCATCGTCGCCTGAGGCCCCCGCCTTCGCGGGGCCGCACGAAAGGGTTCGAATGCGATATCTGCCCCTGACCGACGCCGACCGCCACGAAATGCTCGGTGTTATCGGCGCCGCCGATGTCGACGCGCTGTTCGCCGATGTTCCGGCCGAGCATTATCTCGAGCAGCCGATCGAGGGCTTGCCGCTCCACGCCGCCGAGATGGCTGTCGAGCGGCACATGCGGCGGCTGTCGAAGAAGAACCTCGCCGCCGCCGACGCCGCGTTCTTCTGCGGGGCGGGGGCCTATCGCCACCAAGTGCCGGCGTCGGTCGATCACCTGATCCAGCGCGGCGAGTTCCTCACCGCCTACACGCCCTACCAGCCCGAGATCGCGCAGGGCACGCTGCAGATGTTGTTCGAGTTCCAAAGCCAGGTCGCCCGGCTCTACGGCTGCGCGGTGGCCAACGCCTCGATGTACGACGGCTCGACCGCCTGCTGGGAGGCGATCAGCATGGCCGCGCGGGTGACCAAGCGGAAGCTCGCGATCCTTCACGAGGGGCTTCACCCCCACTACGTCTCCACCGGTCGCACGATGGCGAAGTTCACCGGCGACGAGATCGTCGCCAGCGCGCCGACGCTGTCCGCCGAGGGTGGGGTCGCGGCGCTCATTGAGCAGATCGAGGCGAGCGAGCCGAGCTGTGTCGTGGTGCAGTATCCCGACATCCTCGGGCGCATCTACGACCTTGCGCCGATCGCCGCGGCGGCGCACGCCAGGGGCGCGCTGCTGATCGCGGTCAACACCGAGCCGGTGGCGCTCGGGGCGCTCAAGTCCCCCGGCGAGATGGGTGCCGACATCGTCGTTGGCGAAGGGCAGGCACTGGGCGTCGGGCTGCAGTTCGGCGGGCCGTACCTCGGCCTGTTCGCGGTGCGCGATCCCAAGCACGTGCGCCAGATGCCCGGGCGGCTATGCGGCGAGACGGTGGACGCCGAAGGCAAGCGCGGATTCGTGCTAACCCTCTCCACCCGCGAGCAGCATATCCGCCGCGAGAAAGCTACGAGCAATATCTGCACCAATTCAGGGCTCTGCGCGCTGGCCTTCACGATTCATCTCACCTTGCTCGGCGAGAAGGGCCTGCGCGCGCTAGCCGCGGAAAACCATCGCCTCGCCTGCCACGCCGCCGAACGGCTTTCGCGGGTGCCGGGTGTGTCGCTGCTCAATGAAAGCTTTTTCAACGAGTTCACGCTGGTTCTTCCGACCGATGCGAGGGTGGCGGTGCGCGAGCTGGCGGAGCGCAAGGTGCTCGGCGGGGTATCGCTGGGGCGGCTCTATCCGCGGGCGACCGCGCTCGCCCGAGGCCTTGTTGTCGCGGTCACCGAAACCGCGAGCGAGGAGGATGTCGAGACCTTTGCCGCATCGCTCGAGGAGGTGCTGGCATGAACGCGCCCAACCGCAGCGGCTGGAAGCCGGCGATGACCCCCGACTTCGGCGCCGGCGCCGATACCGCCACCGGCAACCGGGCACTCATGCTCGATGAGCCGCTGATCTTCGAGCTCGGCACCACCGAGACCACCGGGGTCGACCTGCCCGAGCCGCAGGCCGGCGCCGCTCGCCGCGGCGGCCACGCCCGCAGCGCACCCCTCGGCCTGCCCGGCCTGTCGGAGCCCGAGACGGTGCGCCACTATACGCGGCTCAGCCGGCAGAACTACGCGATCGATCTCGGGCTCTTCCCGCTCGGCAGCTGCACGATGAAGCACAATCCCCGGCTGAACGAGAAGGTCGCGCGGATGCCCGGCTTCGCCGACGTCCATCCGCTGCAGCCGGTCGACACCGTGCGCGGCGCGCTCGAGGTCATCAACGAGCTCGCCTTCTGGCTGCTCGAACTGACCGGCATGCACGGCGTGGCGATGACGCCCAAGGCGGGGGCGCACGGCGAGCTGTGCGGCATCCTATGCATCCGCGCCGCGCTCGAAGCGCGGGGCGATCCGCGCGCGGTGATCCTGGTGCCGGAAAGCGCGCACGGCACCAATCCCGCGACCGCCGCGTTCGCGGGCTATCGGGTCGAAAACATCCCCGCCACCGCCGAGGGCCGGGTCGACCTGGAGGCGCTGAAGGCCCGGCTCGGACCCGACGTCGCCGGGGTGATGATAACCAACCCCAACACCTGCGGGCTGTTCGAGCGCGACATGAAGGCAATTTCCGACGCGGTTCACGCGGCCGGCGGCTTCGTCTATTGCGACGGGGCGAACTTCAACGCGATCGTCGGCCGCGTGCGCCCGGGCGACCTCGGCATCGATGCGATGCACATCAACCTGCACAAGACCTTCTCCACCCCGCACGGCGGCGGCGGGCCGGGCTCGGGCCCGGTGGTGCTGAGCGAGGCGCTGAGCCCGTTCGGGCCCTTGCCCTACACCGCGCGCACCGCCGACGGGGTGGTTCACCTCGTCGAGGAAGAGCAAGCCGAGGCTTTTGCCCGCGATCATTTCGGCGGCCCACTGCAGAGCTTCGGCCGGATGTGCGCCTTCCACGGGCAGATGGGCATGTTCACCCGCGCGCTCGCCTATATCCTCAGCCACGGGGCCGACGGCTTGCGGCAGGCCTCGGGCGACGCGGTGCTCAACGCGAACTACATCCTGCGCAGTCTCGAGGACCTGCTCGACGCGCCGTTTGGCGCCAGCGGGCCTTGCATGCACGAAGCGCTGTTCAGCGATGCCGGGTTCGCCGGCGGCCTGACCACGCTCGATCTCGCCAAGGGCATGATCGACGAGGGCTTCCATCCGATGACGATGTACTTCCCGCTGGTGGTGCACGGAGCGATGCTGGTCGAGCCGACGGAGACCGAGAGCAAGGCCGGGCTCGACCAGTTGATCCTCGCGCTGCGCTCGCTGGCCGAACGCGCCAGGGCGGGCGACCAGAGCCTCAAGAGCGCGCCGCACTTCGCCCCGCGCCGCCGGCTCGACGAAACGCTGGCCGCGCGCAAGCCGGTGCTGGCGTGGGCCGAGCCCGCGCCTCCCGCAGGGGCCCCCGCGCCGAGCGAGCAGGGCGGGCGCTAGGCGGATGTGGCAATCGCTGTTCACGCTGACCAACGTCGTCGCGCTGGCGGCGTGGGCGGTGCTGATCGCGCTGCCGCGCAAGCCCTTTCCGCTGGCGCTGGCGCTGTATGGCGGGGTGGGGCTGCTGTGCCTCGCCTATGCGGCGATGTTCGCCGCGCTGTTCGGCGGGCTGGCGGATCCGGTGCGCGATGCCGGCGCCCCGCTGCCGAGCCTGGCGAACTACTCGGTCGACGGCTTGCAGGCGTTCTTTCGTTCGGACGGCGGGCTGGTGCTCGGCTGGACGCACTATCTGGCGTTCGACTTGTTTACCGGGCTGTGGATCGCCCGCGATGCCGACGCCAAGGGCTTTTCGCGGCTGGCCCAGGCGCCGGTGCTGCTGGCGACTTTCCTCGCCGGGCCGATCGGCTTGCTCGCCTGGTTGCTGGTCCGCGAGCGCCGCGCACGTGCCGCCGGCTGGGCCCGGAATGGCACGCCCGGGCGGTGAACGGCAAAAGACGCCCGCCGGCCGAGCCGACGAGCGTCCCTTGCGACCACGAAGAGCAAATCCCGTGGCTTTCCGCGACGTGGCCCTGTCGAGCCATCGGCGCCGAACCCTGACAATCGGAATAAATAATCCACGTTACCCCCGATAGGTTCCCGCACCTCCTATTCGCCGACAATGGTCCGCGCGCGCCGCAGCGCCAGCCGGTGCTCGCGCCAGGCGATCAACAGGCCCGCGCCGACGATCAACGGCGCGCCGAGCCAGGTCGCAGTGGGGGGAAGCAGCCCGAACACCGCCCACCCGAGCAGCGTCGCCCAGATCAGCGAGGAATAGTCCATCACGATCACGCTCGCGACTGCGCCGTAGCGCAGCGCCGAGGTGAGCAGGAACTGACCCAGCAGCCCGAATAGCGCGAGGCCGGCAAGCAGCGACCATTGGTAGAGCGTGTGCCCGGTCATCACGAACGGCATCGCGGCGCCGAGCGGAACGAGGCTGAAGGCGGCGAACCAGAAGACGATCGTCAGCGGCGGCTCGGTCCGCGCGAGGTCGCGGATCTGAATCGAGATCAGCGCGATCATGAACGCCGCGCCGAGCGCCACCGCCGCCCCCAGGGGAGGAATATGGCCGCCGCTCGGCCGGGCGATCACCAGCACCCCGGCGAAGCCCAGCAGCACCGCGCCCCAGCGCCACGGCCCGACGCGCTCCTTGAGCAGCAGCGCCGACAGGATCACCGCCCAGATCGCCGAGGTGAAATTGAGCGTGGTCGCCTCGGCGAGCGGCAGCAGCGTGACCGCGCCGAAATTGAGGAACATGCCCGCGGTGCCGGTGATCGCCCGTCCGGCGTGCGCCTTCAGCCGGTTGCTGGCGAGCTGGTGCAACCGGCCCCGGAGCGTGAACCACGCGAGCAGGAGCGGGACCGTCGGCAATTGCCGCCAGAACAGCGTTTCCACCAGGCTGACGCCGGAGGCGACCACCAGCTTCACGAACACCAGCATGATCGCCAGCACAAGCGCCGCGCCCAGGCGCATCAGCAGCGCGAGCCGCGGGCGGTGATCGGCGGAAGGGCGGGGCACGGCGCCGCCATAGGCACCCTAGCGGGGCGCGCAATGCATCCCATATGGCCGCTGCGATGAAGCTTCCCGCCGAACTGCTGTTTGCCAGCGACGCCGAATGGGCGGCGATCGCCGGCGCCGGGTTCCTGCTGCTGGCGGCGGTCACCAGCCTCGCCGAGCGCCGCCGCGTCCGCCGCGAGCGGATCGACCGCGTCGGCTGGGTCCCGTGGACCGGGTTGTTCCTGGTATTCGCGGTGGTGGGCACGACCCTGCTCGCGCTAGGCGCGCTGGGGCTGCTCAAGGGCTAGCTCTCCACGATGAGAGAGGATCGAGCTTACAGGCAGGCCTCGAGATAGGCCTGGTCGAAGCCGAACTGGCGCGCTTTTTCGAGGGTGTAGGGGCGCAGGCCCGACGAGCGGAACTCGCCGAGGATCTTGCCGTCCTCGCTTTCGTCGAGGTACTCGAACTTGAACAGCTCCTGGGTGACGATCACGTCGCCCTCCATGCCGATCACCTCGGTTACATTGGTCGTGCGGCGCGAACCGTCGCGCAGCCGCTTGACCTGAACGATGAGGTCGACCGACTCCGCGATCTGGCGGCTGATCGCCTCCTTCGGGATCTTGATGTCCCCCATCAGGATCATGTTTTCCATGCGGCCCAGGCATTCGCGCGGGCTGTTCGCGTGAAGCGTGCACATCGACCCGTCGTGGCCGGTGTTCATCGCCGCGAGCAGGTCGAAGCACTCGGCGCCGCGGATTTCGCCGAGGATGATGCGGTCGGGGCGCATGCGCAGCGCGTTCTTGACGAGGTCGCCGATGGTGATCGCCCCCTGGCCTTCGAGGTTCGGCGGGCGGGTCTCGAGCGGCAGCCAGTGCGGCTGCTGCAGGCGAAGCTCGGCCGCGTCCTCGATAGTCAGCACGCGCTCGCCCGGGTCGATCATCTTGGAGAGGGCGTTGAGCATCGTCGTCTTGCCCGAGCCGGTGCCGCCCGAGATGACGATATTCATCCGGCAGGCGCCGGCGATCTTCAGCGCGGTCGCCATCTTGTCCGACATCGAACCGAAATCGCGCAGCATGTCGATCGTGATCGGCTTTTCGGAGAACTTGCGGATCGAGATCGCGGTGCCGCGCAAGGACAGCGGCGGGACGATCACGTTAACGCGGCTGCCGTCCTTGAGGCGGGCGTCGGCGAGCGGGGTGGTCTGGTCGACGCGGCGGCCGACCTGGTTGACGATCCGCTGGGCGATCTGGAACAGGTGCTGCTCGTCGCGGAAGCGGATCGGCGCGATGACCAGCTTGCCCTTCTTTTCGATGTAGGTCTGGTCGGGCCCGTTGACCATGATGTCGGAGACATCGGGATCGTTGAGCAATTCCTCGAGCGGCCCGAAGCCGAGCAGCTCGTCGATCAGCACTTTCTCGAGCGCGAACTGCTCGCGGCGGTTGAGGGTGACCTTGAGCTCGGCCAGCACCTCGAGGATGATCGGGCGGAACTCTTCGCTGAGCTCGTCCTTGGTCAGCGTCGCCGCTGCCTCCGGATCGACGCGCTCGAGCAGGCGCGGGAGCACCTGTTCCTTGATCTTGTGGACGCTGGCCTCGAACCCGCCGACCTGGCTGTTCGAATCGTGCACGGCGTTCGCCCGGTCGGCGAGCCGCGCCATCGCATCGCCCTGGCGCGCGGAGCCGGCGGTGTCGCCCTGGCTCTGCGCCGCGAACGGATCCTCGCCCGGAAGCGGGGGAAACTGCTCGCCGCCGCCGTTCGGCGCGGGCGCGGCGGGCGCGCCCCCCTTCATCGGGCGCGCGACACCGAACGACGGGCGGTTGCCGGGCGACATCGCCCCCGGCCCGTTCCTGCGTCCGAATGCGCTCATCTGGCAAATCCCCCAAGGCCGACCGGTGCGGTGCGCGCGAGACATCGGCCGCGCGGTGCCAACACCGCCTTCCGATACAAGGTGAATAGGCTGGAAAGGTTATTCTTTTCCTAAGGCGACGGCGCTCACGGGAGCTTCGCGAATGGCCGGCGGTGGGGCACACACGGCGGCACCTCGATGCGCCGTTCGGGGGTGCCGGGGCCGATCTCGTAAAAGTACGCCGGCGGCCCGCCGTAACCGCGCGGGATCGCTCCGAGCGGGCGCAGCACGTCGGCCGGGACGCCGCGCAGGTCCTTCTCGCTGAGGAGGTAGCCGCGGCCATGCAAGCGCGCCTCGCGGCGGAAATAGGCGGTGAATTCGCCGACCGTCTCGAGCCGCGTGCGCATGTCCCAGCGCACGAAGCTCTGCCGGCAGCGCTGCTCGGTGCGCTCGAACTCGATCCCGCTCGCCGCGGTCACCGCGGGCGAGCGGTGCATCGGATAAGTGACCCAGTGCTTGTCGGCGAGGCCGTTCGCGACGACCCACTCGCCGGCCTCGGCCGAGCGGTCGAACGGCCAGACCAGCGACATCGCCGCGGTCGCCAGGCCGCATAGCGAGCCCGCCAGCAACCACAGCCGGAAAGCCGGATCGGCCGGCCGGCCTTGCGCGCGGTCGCGCCAGACCAGCAGGATCAGGGTCAGCGCGATCAGCATCAGGTGGCGGGCGAACAGACGATAGACGAACAGGCCGACCACTGCGGTCAGCGCAGTCAGGCCGAACACGATCGCCCGGTGCCCGCGGTCGTGCGCAGTCGTGCGCCAGGCGAACGCGAGGAACAGGAGCGCTCCGAAAGGCGCGAGCAGGATGAAGGGCGGCTCGTTCCACTGCGGCAGCAGCGGTCCCTGCCAGGGCACGAGCAGGGTGCCCATCGCCATCAGCCAGTGAAAGGCATCGGGGATCAGCTCACGCGCGGCTTCCGCCGGGACGACATCGGGGGCGGGCCGCACCGACCATGCCGCGGCAAGCCCGCTCGCCCCCCACAGGATCAGGCCCGGCCACCATAGCGCCCGCTCGCGGACCTTGAGCGCGACGAACGCGAGCGAGATCACGCCGAACAGGAAATCGCACATCGGCAGCAGCGCGATCGCCAGCCAGCCGCTGCGGCGCCGCCACAGCGCGACCGCGACGATCATCGCCGCGGCACCCAGCGACAGGCTGCGCGAGATGGTGAGATACTCGAACAACACGAACTGGCTGGTGGCGAGGAGCAGCCGTTCGGCGCGGGAAAAGGGGGCCGCGAACAGGATCGCCGCCTGCGCCGCCGCCGCGCACAGCAGCGCCGCGAGCTTGAGGGTCCACAGCGGCTCCACCAGGTAGCCGAGCGCGCGGAGCAGCAGGTACCAGGCTGGCGGATGCCCTTCGTAGGCCAGCCACCGCAGCAAGGTCGCCAGGTCGGGCGCCTCGAGCGCGATCATCGCCGCCTGGACCTCGTCGAGCCATGGCTGGTGGAGCGCGATCAGCAGCGTCTGGAGCGCCGCCACGGCAAGCACCGCGATCGACCAGGTCGACCGCCGCCGCAGCGCGCGGTCAGCCCGCCGGACCGCCGCGGTAGAGCAGCAACGTACCGAACGGAACGCGCGCGATCGCGCCAGCGAGTGCAACACGCTGTCCATATGCCCGGCCCCTCCCTGCCCCGAGCCAAGGTAAACGCCGATGGTTAACCCGCTGCAAATGCAGCGCTCCCCTCGTCGGGGGATAACCGGCGTTTAACCATTCGCTGCAAGGATGAGCCGATGGCGCGCACCGATCCATTTCCGCTGCCGGCCGCGCGCGCCGGCGAGCCGAGCGGTCCGGACGCGCTGGACCTCTTGGCGGTCGCGATCGCGGTCGTCATGCCGGTGCTTTCCGCGCTGATCTATCCGACGTACGTGCACTACGTCACGCCGCGTTGGCTCGAATGGACCCGGTTGCACGAGCTGCCGTTCGTGGCGTTCGAGATGGTCGTCTGCGCGCTCGCGGCGCGCCGGGGCCTCGACCTGCGGGCGGAGATTGCCCGCCTGCCGAACGACGTCCGCCTGGCCTCGATCGCGCTCGTGGCCGGAGTGTGGATCAGCAGCCTGACGATCTCGCGGGATTTGCCGAGTTCGATCGCGATGTCGATTGCGACCATGATCCACCTGCTGTTCGCTCTTTCGGTGTTGCACCTGCTGCGCAGCGCGGGCGCGCGGCGGGTCGAGGCGGTCCTGCCCGTGCTCGCGTTCGGGGTTGGTGTGCTCGCGCTGTTCACCGCGTGGCGAGTGGCAGCCGCGCCGCCCGCGCACAGCCTGCCGGGCGGGGCGATCGAATGGTTCGCGGCGATCCCCGGGTTCATCAGCATCCGGCACTTCGGCGCCTGGACCGGCGCGATCGGCGCCGGCTTCGTCGTCGCGATCCTGTTCGGCTCGAAGCACGGCCGGCTCGGGTGGGCACAGGCCGGCTACCTACTGTGCGCCACGGCGACCGTATGGTCGGCCACCCGCGCGGCGATGCTCGCGATGCTGGTGGCCACCGCCATCGTGGCGGTCGCGCTGCGGCGCGTGCCGAGCCGCGGCGCGATCCTGCGGGCGGGCGGGCTCACCGCGCTGGCCTTCGCCATCGCGGCGCCGCTGACCCTCGGCGGGACGCAGTTCCAGCTCTACGCGGCCGGCGAGTACGCGACGATAGAAAGCGCCAGCGCGGGGCGTTCGGCGCTGTGGGCGCATACCTTCTGGCGGTGGCTCGAATCGCCGCTGCTCGGCTGGGGGAGCGGGTCGACCTTCTGGGAGGTTCACGTCGGCTGGACTCACACGCAGCCGCACAATGCCGTGCTGCAGTTCCTGATTTCGTGGGGCCTGGTCGGCGCCGCCGGCGCGCTTTACCTGCTCGGTCGGGCGGTTCACCGGGTTCACCGCCCGGCGATGGCCGACGCCCGCCTGCGGCCGCTGCTTGCCGTGCTGTATGCGCTGCTGTTCCAGAGCTTGCTCGAAGGGATGCTGCACTATCCGCGTTTCATCGAGGCGATCTTCTTCCTCTTCGCGCTGATCGTCTGCACAACCGAACGGCGCGGCGGGTCGGCTGCCGGCTTGACGCAGCCCGGCTGAAGTCTACGGGGGCCGGGCGAGCCGGATCCCCCCCCATAGTCCACACCCCTCACCAAGACCGCACCGGCCTTCTTTTCGCGCTCGCCGGCTTCGCCCTGCTGTCGCTCGGCGACGCGGTGGTCAAGACGATGGTCGACGACTGGCCCCCGACCGCGATCGCGGCGCTGCGCTACGCGCTGGGCGCGGCGGGGCTGTCGGGTCTGCTGCTGGCTTCAGAGGGCCGGCCTGGGTTCGCCTTCGGCCGGCTGCGCCTGCAACTGCTGCGCGGCGCCAGCGTCGCCGCGGCCACGCTGGCGTTCTTCTCCTCGCTGTTCTTCATGCCGCTGGCGGAGGCGACGACGATCATCTTCGTCGCGCCGATGATCACTGCGCTGCTGGCCCCGCTGTTTCTCTGCGAGCCGCTGCGCCGCGCGACCTGGGTCGCATCGATCGCCGCGTTCGCCGGCGTGCTCGTGATCCTTCGGCCCAACCTCGCCGAGCTCGGCATCGCCGCGCTGCTGCCGCTGGTCTCGGCCTGCGGGATGAGCGCGCTGTTCATTGCCAACCGCGCGGGGGCGGGCCACGCGAGCCCGCTGGCGATGCAGGCCTCGCTGGCGATCGTCGCCGCCCCGATCCTGCTGCTCGCCGCCGGCGCCGGTCATCTCACCGGCGGTCCGGGGCTGGCGATCGGCTGGCCGCCGCTGGCGGTGGCGGCGAAGTGCGCGCTGGTAGCGGTCACCGCGAGCAGCGGCCACTTGTTGATCTACCTCGGGACGACCCGCACCGGCGCCGCCAGCATCGCCCCGATGACGTACGTCCAGCTGCTGGTCGCCACCACGCTTGGCTGGCTCTGGTTCGGCGACCGCCCGGATGGCGTGGCGCTGGCGGGGGCGGTGGTGATCGTCGCCGCGGGGCTCTACCTGTGGCGGGTCCAGCGGAACCCGGGTTGACTACGATATCATGATATGATATCGCGATATCAATGACTCGCATACTCGCCGATCTGCCCGACGAGGATATCAAGTGGCTCGATGCGCGCGCGGCCGAGCAGGGCAAGTCGCGCGCGTCGGTTCTGCGCGAGGCGGTGAGCGCCTACCGGGCGGAAGGCGGCGATGACTGGCTCCAAGCCGGCTTCGGCCTGTGGGCACGGGCCGGCATTGCCTTCGACCCGAACGAATACGAGCGCAAGCGTCGTGCCGAATGGACCCGGCCATGGGACGACGATTACGACGAAGTTCGCGCCCAATCCCCCGATTGCTTCGATGAATACGACGACCGGGAGCGGGCGCACTACCTGGCTTTACAGCGCAAGGCGGCTGAAAGACGCGACGCGGCGGCCGGCGATGGCCACAGATGAGCGGGTACAGCTTCGATGCCAACATCCTCATCGACGCGTTGTGGGATCATCCTCCGGCGCAAGAGGAACTCCGCCGCGCCGGCGCGAATGGTGCGCGCATCTGGATCAGCCGGATGGCGTGGTTGGAGGTGCTTTCCAAAGGAAGCGAGGCAATCGTCCGCGACACGCTGCGCTTCTTGAGCAGATTCAGCGTCGATGAAGTCGACGAGGAGACTGCGCTTCGGGCGGCGGCTTTGCGCCGCGAACGGCCGCGTTTGAAGTCGCCCGACGCCCTCATTCTCGCTTCGGCACAAGTGCGCGGGCGGGTTCTCATCACTCGCAATACGCGAGATTTTCCCGCGCAGATGCCCGGCGTCCGCGTCCCATATCGTATCGAACGGAACCCTTGAAATATGTGCGGAATCATCGGCATCGCCGGTAAGCAGGAAGTCGCCGACCGACTGGTCGACGGTCTCAAGCGGATGGAATATCGCGGCTACGACAGCGCTGGCGTCTGCACGCTTGCCGAGGGCCAGCTGATCCGCCGGCGGGCGCAGGGCAAGCTCGCGAACCTGGTGCGCGAGCTCGCCGCCAATCCGGCCCCGGGCTCGGTCGGCATCGCGCACACCCGCTGGGCCACGCACGGCGCGCCGACCGCCAACAACGCGCACCCGCACGCGACCGAGCACGTCGCGCTGGTGCACAACGGGATCATCGAGAACTTCAAGCCCCTGCGCGACGAGTTGACCGCGCAAGGCCGCAAGCTGGAAAGCGAGACCGATAGCGAGGTGGTCGCCCATCTCGTCTCGCAGGAGATCGAGCGCGGTGCCTCGCCCGAAGACGCGGTGAAGGCGGTGCTGCCCCGGCTGCGCGGCGCGTTCGCGCTGGCGATCGCTTTCCGCGATCACCCCGACATGCTGATCGGCGCCCGGCTGGGCTCACCGCTGGTGGTCGGATACGGGGAGGGTGAGACCTATCTCGGCTCCGACGCGCTCGCGCTGGCGCCGCTGACTCAGAGGATCGCCTATCTCGAGGAAGGCGACTGGGTAGTGATCACCCGCGACGGCGCGCAGGTTTACGATGCCGAGAACGCCCCGGCCGAGCGCGAGATAACCACCTCGGGCGCTTCGGCGGCTGCGGTGGAGAAGGGCCACTATCGCCACTTCATGCAGAAGGAGATCTTCGAGCAGCCGACGGTCGTCGCACAGACGCTGCGCAGCTACATCCATCAGGCCGAGAACCGCGTCGCGCTGCCGCAGATCGATTTCGACCTGTCGGCGATCCGCCGGGTGACCATCGTCGCCTGCGGTACCTCGTTCTACGCCGGGATGGTCGCCAAGTACTGGTTCGAGACGTTTGCCCGGGTGCCGGTCGATATCGATGTCGCGAGCGAGTTCCGCTACCGCGACCCGGTTCTCGAGGAGGGCGGCCTGGCGCTGTTCATCAGCCAGAGCGGGGAGACCGCCGACACGCTTGCCGCGCTGCGCCACTGCAAGGACAACGGCCAGACGATCGCCGTCGTCGTCAACGTGCCGACGAGCTCGATGGCGCGCGAGGCGGATCTGTTGCTCCCCACGCACGCCGGGCCGGAGATCGGCGTCGCCAGCACCAAGGCGTTCACCTGCCAGCTCGCGGTGCTCGCCGCGCTCGCCGCGCACCTCGCGGTCAGGAAGGGGCGGATGGACCGCGCCGAGGAGCAGGAGGTGGTGCGCCACCTGCTCGAAGCGCCGGCGGCGCTCAACGCCG
The DNA here is from genome assembly GCA_041730635.1 of Cypionkella sp. Taxonomy (GTDB): domain Bacteria; phylum Pseudomonadota; class Alphaproteobacteria; order Sphingomonadales; family Sphingomonadaceae; genus Tsuneonella. Next base: position 2,700 of record JBGSBH010000018.1, on the reverse strand, counting down.
CGCTCGACCACGACGAGGACATCGCGGCGATGGCGCACCTCATCGCGCCGGCGCGCGACGTGCTCTACCTGGGCCGCGGGCCGGACTATCCGCTGGCGCTCGAAGGCGCGCTGAAGCTCAAGGAAATCAGCTACATCCACGCCGAAGGGTACGCCAGCGGCGAGATGAAGCACGGCCCCATCGCGCTGATCGACGAGGCGGTGCCGGTGATCGTGCTGGCCCCGTCGGGCGCGCTGTTCGAAAAGACCGTGTCGAACATGCAGGAAGTGCGCGCCCGCGGCGGGAAGATCGTCCTCATCAGCGACGAGGAAGGGCTGGCCGAGGCGGGCGAGGGCTGCTTGGCGACGATCGCCATGCCCCGGGTGCATCCGCTGATCGCCCCGCTGGTCTATGCGGTGCCGGTGCAGCTGCTCGCCTATCATGTCGCGTGCATCAAGGGCACCGATGTCGACCAGCCGCGCAACCTCGCGAAATCGGTCACCGTCGAATGAGGTCGTGGCCGGTCAACCGCTTGCATGGTTAACGCCGGGTTGCCGGGGTGAGCCGATTTTATCCTTCCGCTAAAGGGATTTACCGCCAAATAACCTTTGCGCCCTAAGCGCCGGGGGGTGAACACGACGGCCCCCACCAGCTCAGCCAACCCGGAAGAAATCCCCGTGCTCGCGCTGTGGGGGCTGCGCGACCCCGAAGGGGGGGACTGGAACCGCCTGCGCGCGCTGCAGTTCGCGCAGACCGAGGCATCGATCCGCGCGCGGGTGTTGGTGCAGGCGCTGTGCGGGGCGCTGGCGCTGTGGCTTTACGCCGGGCACGCACCGCTGGCCTTGCTGGCGGGCTTCGCGGTATGCCTTGCCGCGGCGCTCGTGCTGACGGTGCGGACCGACCGCGAGCTGCTCGGCACCGAGCGGGCGCGGGTGTCGCGCGACGACATCCGCAACAAGGCCCGGGCGACGATCGCGATCTCGCTCGCCTGGTGCGTGGCGATTGCCGGCTTTGCCTGGTTCGGCGGCGATGCCCAGCGTTCGGGCATCGCGCTGCTGATCGCCATCCTGCTGATCGGTTCCACCTTGTCGCTCGGCGTCGCGCCGCTGGTGACGGTCATCTTCGGGGCGATCACCGGCATCGCCACGATCGCGTCGCTGCTCCTCGCCGGCCAGTTGGCCATGGTCGTGGCCTTTGCGCTCTTGCTCGGGGTCATCGCGATCGGGGTGACCGCGGTGGCGCGGATTCACCTCACCGCCTGCCTCGCCGAAGCCGGCGTGGCCGAGAAGAGCGAGGTCGTCTCGCTGCTGCTACGCGAATTCGAGGAAAACCAGGCCGACTGGCTGTGGCAGATCGACACCAACCGCCTGGTGCGCTCGGCGAGCCCGCGGTTCGCCTTCGCGCTCGGCCGGCCGCTCGAGGAGGTCGAGGGCAAGCCGTTCCTCGAGCTGATCAGCGGCGAGGCGTGGGAGACCGGGCAGTTCCCCGCCAGCCTGCACGATCTCGCCGAGCGGCTGAAGCGCCGCGAGAGCTTCTCGAACCTGCTGGTCAAGGTCTCGATCGGCCGCGAGCATCGTTGGTGGGAGCTGTCGGGCACCCCGATGCTCGACGACAACGGCGCCTATCTCGGCATCCGCGGGGTCGGCTCGGACGTCACCGAACAGCGCGAATCGAGCGAGAAGATCGCCTACCTCGCGCGCTACGACACGCTGACCGGGCTGCCCAACCGGCTGATGCTCACCGAAGCGCTGGGCGACGCGCTGCGCTACGCCGAGCAGTGGCGCACTCGCTGCGCGTTCCTGATGATCGACCTCGACCGATTCAAGTCGGTCAACGATTCGCTCGGCCACCAGACCGGCGACAAGCTGCTCGCGCAGGTCTCGGCGCGGCTGAAGGCGCTGATGGGCGAGAACGAGCTGTGCGGCCGCCTGGGCGGTGACGAGTTCGCCATCGTCATCCGCGACGCCAGCGAGCGCGGCTGCATCGAGCGCGTCGCCCGGAGCGTGATCGCCCGGCTGTCGCAGCCGTACGAGGTCGATCACCACACGCTCTACGTCGGCGCCAGCGTGGGCTCGGCGATCGGCCCGCGCGATGGGCAGACGGTCGAGGAGCTGATGCGCAATGCCGACCTCGCGCTATACCGCGCCAAGGACGATGGCGGCGGCGAACACCGTAATTACGAGCCCGCGCTCCACGCAAATGCCGAGGAGCGCCGCCAGCTCGAATTCGCGCTGCGCCGCGCGCTCGAGCGCCGCGAGCTGGAGCTGAACTACCAGCCGGTGGTCGACGCCAATTCGGAGAGCGTCGTCAGCTTCGAGGCGCTGGTGCGCTGGAACAGTGCCGACCACGGCCCGGTGAGCCCCGGCAAATTCGTGCCCATCGCGGAGGACACGCGGCTGATCGTGCCGATCGGAACCTGGGTGCTCGAGCAGGCCTGCCGCGAGGCGACCCGTTGGCCCGAGCATGTCCGCGTCGCGGTCAACGTCAGCCCCGAGCAGCTCTTCGAGCCCGATTTCGCCACCACAGTGGTGCGCGCATTGGGCGCCAGCGGCCTCGAGGCGCATCGGCTCGAGCTCGAAGTGACCGAGAGCATCTTCCTGCGCGACGCCAGCGTCGCGCGCCGCGCGCTCGAGCAGGGCATGGCGCTAGGTTGCACGGTGGCGCGCGACGACTTCGGCCCCGGCGATTCGTCGCTCGGCTACCAGCGCAAGATCCGCTTTT
>JBGSBH010000017.1:0-18125 GCA_041730635.1 Cypionkella sp. | reverse complement strand
CTTCGACCGTGATCTTCTTGGAGAGGTCGCCGCGCGCGACGGCGGTCGTCACCACGGCGATGTTTCGCACCTGCGCGGTGAGGTTTTCCGCCATCAGATTGACGTTGTCGGTGAGGTCCGCCCAGGTGCCCGCGACCCCGGGGACCTGGGCCTGACCGCCCAGCTTGCCCTCGGTGCCCACCTCGCGCGCGACGCGGGTGACCTCGCTGGCGAAGCCGTTGAGCTGATCGACCATCGTGTTGATGGTGTTCTTAAGCTCGAGGATCTCGCCCTTCACGTCGACGGTGATCTTCTTCGACAGGTCGCCCGAGGCGACCGCCGTGGTGACCTCGGCGATATTGCGCACCTGGCCGGTAAGGTTCGCGGCCATCGAGTTGACGTTGTCGGTCAGATCCTTCCAGGTACCGCCGACGCCCGGGACCTGCGCCTGTCCGCCGAGCTTGCCTTCGGTACCGACCTCGCGGGCGACGCGGGTCACCTCGCTGGCGAACGAGTTGAGCTGGTCGACCATCGTGTTGATGGTGTTCTTCAGCTCGAGGATTTCGCCCTTCACGTCGACGGTGATCTTCTTCGACAAGTCGCCCTGCGCCACCGCGGTCGTCACTTCGGCGATGTTGCGCACCTGTCCGGTCAGGTTCGCCGCCATCGAGTTGACGTTCTCGGTGAGATCGGCCCAGGTACCCGCGACGCCGGGCACTTGCGCCTGCCCGCCGAGCTTGCCCTCGGTGCCCACCTCGCGGGCCACGCGCGTCACCTCGCTGGCGAAACCGTTGAGCTGGTCGACCATCGTGTTGATGGTGTTCTTCAGCTCCAGAATCTCGCCCTTCACGTCGACGGTGATCTTCTTCGACAGGTCGCCCAGCGCCACGGCGGTGGTGACCTCGGCGATGTTGCGCACCTGACCGGTGAGGTTCGCCGCCATCAGGTTGACGTTGTCGGTGAGGTCCTTCCAGATTCCGGCCACCCCGCGGACCTGGGCCTGCCCGCCCAGCTTGCCCTCGGTGCCGACCTCGCGCGCCACGCGGGTGACCTCGTCGGCGAAACTGCCGAGCTGCTCGACCATCGTGTTGACGACCTGGCCGATGCGCAGGAACTCGCCCTTCAGCGGGTGGCCGTCGCTCTCGACCAGCATCGACTGGCTGAGATCGCCCTGCGCGACCGCGCCGAGCACGCGGCTGACCTCGGTGATCGGCTGGGTGATGTCGTCGACCAGCTCGTTCACCGCGCGCAGCTTGGTTTCCCACCCGCCGGTGGCATCGCGCACTTTCGCCCGCTGGCCGATGCGGCCCTCCTTGCCGACCACACGGGCGAGCCGTTCGAATTCCTGGGTGATCTGCTGATTGAGCTCGACCACCTCGTTGAACAGCGCGGCTACCTCATCGTCCGCCCCGGGCTCGCCTTCGCGCATGCGGACAGAGAAATCCCCCGCCCGCAGCTTGCGCAGCGCAAGAACCCGCTCGCGGCGGCGCGCCGCCGATTCCCCCACGTCGGACTGGATGTTCAAAAATCGACCCTCCCGCGGGCGTGAACGCACCCCCGCCCGGAGGTAACCCGCGGCGGTCCCGGCGGTTCCCGCATTAGCGGGATGCGATCGATGGTCGGCGAGAGGCTCGCTCAGGTGCTTACTGCTGGCGCGCCCGTTCCTCCGCTTGTGCTTCTTCGCGCTTGCGGGTGACCCGCACGTCGACATCGACGTCGCCGACTTCCCGCTTGACCGCGCGCGCGGTGTCGGCCGCCACGTTGGCCGCGCCGGTCGCGACCGCCTTGGCTGCGCGTCCCGTGGTGTCGGCCGCTTTCTCGATCCGCTGCTCGTCGTACTGCACGAGGACGCGGTCGTTCGCCGGATCGTTCTCGACCGCGCAGCCCGCCGCCGCGAGCGCCGCCGGCAGCAGCAGTACCAGACGCATCGTCAGCGACCCAGCGGCGACGTAGCGCGGCGGCGTTCGGAATACCGCTTGAGCGCGTAACCGCCCGCTGCGGCGGCGATGATTCCGGGCAATCCGAAGCGGCGCGCGAGCGCCACCGAGGCCACGCCCATCAAGGCCCCGCCGGGCTCGTTCACCCCGCGGCTGTGCTTCGCCGCCTTGGCCCCAACGATTCCACCGATAATCTTGCCCAGCATCGTACGTTCTCCTTCACCGGAGAAAATACGGCAGGGGGCGCGTTGGTTCCGCGGCCCGGGCTACCGCCCGCGGCAGCGCGCGGGCGGACCGTCGGCCCGCCCGCGCCAGGATCGGCCCGGATCAGAAGCTGACGCCCACTCCGATGCCGTAACGCCGCGGATCGAGCGTGAAGATGTTCGAGTAGAGGCCCGACGAGGCGTCGGTGACGTAGAGACCGGTCACCGAGTCGCTGTTGAAGATGTTCTGCACGAACCCGCGCACGAACCAGCGCTCGTCCGGCCCGTTGAGCTGGATCTGCGCGTTGGCCTGCACGAACGGTTCGATCCGATTGACCGAGCCGTTGAAGAAGTTGCCGTACTGCGTCCCGGTCATCGCCACGTCGCCGCGCGGCACCAGCGTCATCCCGTTGGCGAACTCGTAGGTGTACTGCACCCCGAGCGAGGCCTTGTACTCGGGCGCCTGCGGCAGGCGGTTGCCCCTGAGGTTCACTTCCACGCCCGGGCTGAGCACCGTGAACGGAAGCGGCCCGGTCGGCGTGGCGAACGCCGCGCGCAGCGGTGCCGAGGGGTTGGCGGCGGCGCCTTGCAGGACCGCGCAGATGCCGAAGGCGCCGGTAGAGGCGATCCCGCTGTTCGGCCCGAACCCGGTCGGGGCGCGCAGCCCCAGCCCGCCGTTGACCGCGCCGACGAAGGCGTTCGCGCCCGCAGCGTTGCCGGCGGTGGTCGGGACCACCGCGCAGTTCGCGCCGTTGGTGACGTCCTTGATGATCACCGCGTCGGCGCGGCCGCCGCCCGGATCGCGCGGGTTGGAGAAGAACTGATCGCCGGCGACCTTCGCATTGAGGTAGCTGAGGCCCATGTTGATCAGCCAGTTGTCGCTCGGGCGGATGACCGATTCGAACTCGATCCCCCAGATGTTGGCGTCGATCGTGTCGTTCACCGAAGTCCGCGCGATGATGCGGCTGAGCTGCAGGCTCGAGTACTTGTAGTAGAAGCCCGTCAGGTTGAGCTGCAGCGCCCCGTTGAGGAACGTGTTCTTGGTGCCGATCTCGACGCGTCGATCGATTCCGGATCGAAGCTCTCGGGCACCGCGAAGATCGGCTGCAGCGGCGGGTTGATGCCCCCCGACTTGTAGCCGCGCGAGTACGAGGCGTAGACCAGGTTCTGCGGCGTGATCTGGAAGTCGAGCACCGCCCGGCCGGTTATCTCGTCGAACCCGACGCTGCGCCGCTGGTCGAGCTGGTTGCCGGCGAGCCCGGGATCGGCATCGAACGCGCCGACGAAGGGCGAGGCGAACGGATCGCCGTCGTTCGAGTAGGGATTGAGGAAGCTCGCCAGGGTCGAGCGTGCGACGACCGACTTCTTGTCGTTGTTGTAGCGCAGCCCCGCGGTCAGCTTCAGCCGGTCGCTGATGTCGAAGTACACCTCGCCGAAGATGCCGTAGCTGGTGAGCTTGAAGTCGTCGGTGTTGTTGCGGAAGAACGAGGTCGCCAGATACGACGGCGGCAGGTTGTTGTTGGGGTTCGCATCGACAAAGGTGCCGAAGGTATTGAACGATCCGAGCAGGCCGGTGATGTAATCGATGGCGAAGGCGTTCACGAAGTAGCTGTTCTCGGTCAGGTGCGCTTTCGCGTAGATGCCGCCGAGCAGGAAGTTGAAAGGACCGTCGAAGTCGGAGCTGATGATCGCCTCGCCCGACCACGCGTCGTTGTCCGAATTCGAGCGGTCGAAAGCGAACGGCACGTTCGAGCACAGGCGGAAGCCTTCGAAGGCGCCGCGATTGTCGAGCCGCGTGTCCGACGTGCACAGCTGGCCGCCGGGCCCGTTGGGGATGATCGCCGCGACGATCGGCGCGAAGTAGGCGGCGGAGCCCGGGACGAACGCCGGCGCCGGGGCCGGCAGGCCGGTGGGAATCCCGTTCGCCCCGTAGAACGCCAGATTGTTGAGCGCGGTCTGCAGCTGCGGCGTGCGGGTGGCGACGCCGAGGTTGTAGTCCTGCCGCGAATCCACCCGGGTCTTCTGGTAGATGCCGGTGAGCGCCAGGTTGACCGCCCCGAAGCTGTGATCGAGGCTAGCCTGGAACTGCAGCTCGTCGGCGAAGTATTCGGGCGTGAACGGCGTCGCCACCGTGCGCACGTCACGCGGCTCGACGAACCCCGAGAAGGCATCGGGGCCGTAGAGGCTGTTGAGCCCGAGGCCGAGCGCCGGTGAAATGCCGTTGATCGCGAGGAACTCGGTCGATCCCAGCGTGCCGGTGAAGGTCGAGTTGGTGTTGGTCTTCTCGAACCCGCGGGTGGCGTTGAGGCAGCCCAGCACGCCGGTCGGATCCCGCTGGCAGAGCTGCTTCTGGATGCGCAGCCGATCGTCGTTCTCGCGGAAGTAATACCCCATCAGGTCGAGCGTGGTGTCGGCGCTCGGCTCCCACCGGATCGAGCCGCGCACGGCGTACATGTCGCGCCCGTCGATGCGAGTATTGTCGAAAGTGTTCAGCGTATAGCCGTCGCGGTTGAGGTAGAAGCCCGCGACGCGCACCCCGAGCGTCTCGCCGAGGGGCAGATTGACCATGCCCTTCGCCTTGATGCTTTCGTAGTTGCCGTATTCGGCCTCGGCCTTCACCGCCATGCCGGAAAGGTCGGGCTTGGCGGTGATGATGTTGACCACGCCCGAAGTCGCGTTGCGGCCGAACAGCGTGCCCTGCGGCCCGCGCAGCACCTCGATCCGCTCGAGATCGAAGTATTCGGTCTCGAACAGGCGGGTGCCGAACAGCGGCGAGCCGTTGGTGTGGATCGCGGTCGCGCTGTCGCAGCTGACGCCGACGCACAAGTCGCCGATGCCGCGAATGGTGAAGCTCGAACCGGTGAAGTTGCCTTTCGAGAAGGTGACGTTGGGCAGGGTCAGCTGCAGGTCGCTGGCGTTCTCGATCTGCTGCGCCTCGAGCGCCTCCTCGCTGAATGCGCTGACCGCGATCGGCACGCTCTGCAGCGATTCCGCGCGGCGCTGGGCGGTGACGACGATGACGTTGCCGCTCTCGACCTCGCCATCGCTGTCTTGAGGCGAGGTATCCTGGGCATGGGCGGGAAACGCGATGACCGATGCGCAAATGCCGGCAAGCAGGGCGGCCTTGACCCTCATATATCCTCTCCTCGCGAATGGGCCGTCTGAGCGCGGCCTCCTTCGATCAGCAAAGCTAATGCAATTTCCGGTATGCTGGCAATAGGCCGTGTGTGCATCTTTCCCGGGCACGCCGCACGACAGATTGTTGCGCGGAGGCGGCTGGGCCCGCGGGCGCTCGGTTGACGCTACGGAATGCGAACGCCGCGGGCGTCGGCGCGGCCGCCGCAGCCGCTCCGGGGTCAGACGAGCGAGGCGCTCTCGGCGATCGCGCGGATCCCGCGCTGCCCCTCTCCGTCGCGGCCGAGCTGCACGATCACGTCGATCACCCCGGCAGCGTAGGCGATGGTGTCGGAGCGCGAGAGCCCGATCCCGGTCTGCATCACCATCAGCGCAAGCTGCTCGAGCGCGCCGCGCACGCTGTTCGCATGGATGGTCGAGAAGCTGCCGGGATGCCCGGTGTTGATCGCGCGCAGGAAGCTGACGCTCTCCGCGCCGCGCAGCTCGCCGAGCACGATCCGGTCGGGGCGCAGGCGCAGCGCCGCCTGGAGCAGCTCGTTGGCCGTGACCTTCGCCTCGCCCAGCTCGCCCTTGACCGCCACCAGACCGACCCCGTTGTCGCCCGGCAGCCGCAGCTCGGGGGTGTCTTCCACCAGGATCACCCGCTCGCCCCGCGGAATTTCGCCGAGCATCGCGTTGAGGAAAGTGGTCTTGCCGGTGCTGGTGCCGCCGGAAATGAGGATCGTGCGCCGTTGCCGGATGGCTTCGCGCAAATGGGCGATCGGCTCGGCCTGGGCATCGGGCAGCGGCGCCGCCGAGCGGACGTTCAGCGGGCCGGCGTCGTAGGCGTCGAGCGGCAGGTCGAGGCGGCGGTGGCGGCGGATCGCCATCGCCCAATGGCGCCGCGCGGCGGGCGGCCCGCAGAACTGCACCCGGGCCCCGTCGGGCAAGGTCGCGCCGAGCAGCGGATGCTCGCGGTTGATCCCCTGGTGGCTGACGCGCGCGACCTGTTCGGCGAGCCGCTGGACCAGGCGGTCGTCGATCTCAGGCGCGGCGACGCGCTGCATTCCGGGATGCGCGGCATCCTCGATCCATACCTCGCCCGGGCGATTGACGAGAATCTCGGTCACCGTGTCGCGCTCGAGCCACTGGCGGAACGGCGCGAGATAGGCCTCGAGATAGACGCTGCGCTCGGCCGCGCCACCGCCCGGCAGAGGATGGACCTCCGCGCTCACTTGACCGCGGCGACCTGACCGAAATCGAGATCGCGCGCGGTGAACACCCGGATCGGCTCGCCCGCGCGGACCCGGACGGTCGGCCCGATCTGGCCATCCTGCTGGAGCGCCGTCGAGGCGGCGTTCGCCCCGCCGCCCAGCACCACCGAAGCGCCTCCGGTGGCGAGGCCGCCGATGACCGACAGCAGGATCGAGGAACCGAAGCGCTTGAAGAAGTGGCTGTTGACCTGCCCGGCGAGCCCGGTGGTCCCGTCGAACCCGATCGCGGGCGAGGCGAGGTTGACCGAGGCGCCGTCGGGCCGGATCAGCCGCGTCCAGATCACGTAGGCGCGCTTCTGCCCGCCCTGGAGGCCGGACTGATACTGCCCGATAAGGCGGCTCGAGCGCGGCACCAGCACCCGGGTGCCGTCGAAGCTGCGCACGTCCTGGCTCACCACCGCGCGCACGAAGCCCGGCACGTCGGTGTTGATCGCCGTCTCGAGCACCGCCGGGATCAGCGTGCCTTGCGTGACCGTGGTCTGCGGGTTGACCATCGCGCGGGCCTGCGCGGTACCGCCGCCGACCCCCCCGACGCGGCTGGCGAAGTCGCCGGCGCCACTCGCAGGGGCAGCGACCTGGCCGGCGTTATCGGGGGCGGCTGCGCCGACCGGCGCGGCAAGGTTGCTCGCGTCGAACACCACCGTCGGGTTGGCATAGGGATTGGCGGACGTCAGCGGCAGCGGCGAGCCTTGCGGCATCGAGGCGAGCACCGGCTGCGGCGCCGGATCGGCGCGGACCATCCCGGGCTGCGGCGCCGGCGGGGGCACGCCGACGGTGGTCACCGCTTGCGCGGGCACGGCCGGCGGGGGGGCTGGCTGGGCAGGCTGCGGCGAGCCGACGCCCGCGCGCGGCTCGGTGCGCGCGGCGTTCATGCTCCACAGCGTCACCGCGCCGATTAGCCCGACGATCGCGACGCCCGCGGCGAGCCCCAGGCCGTCCGACTTGCCCTTGCGCTGGGTGACCGCCGGGAACGCGTTGCGGCTGGCGAGATCGATGATCTCCGCGCTTTCGCCTTCGCGCGGGTCGAGGTCGTTGGCGGCGGCATTGTCGGCCTTTTTCGCGGGCAGGCGCATGGCAAGGCGCATCAGCGATTCCCTTCGGCTGTCGGCGTGTGGGACCGGGCGAGCGCGGCGGTCGCGGCGGGGCCGGCCCCCACCGGGCCGCCGTTGATCAGCGTCGCGGCTGCCTTGCCCGCGCGCAGGACGATCTCGCGCGGCACGCCCTCGACCACGATCACGTCGCCGCGCACGGTGAAGTTCACCGGCCCTTCGGTGCCCGCAGCATCCTTGATCAGGATCGCGGGCACTGGGCTACCGGCGGGCCAGGCGAGAAAGGTCGCTGTCCCGTCGTCGTAGGTGCGCGCGGGAAGCAATTTGCGCTCTCCCCGGCCGGTCCAGGCGAAGTTGAGCGCGGCGGGGTCAAGGGCACCCCGCCAGGTTTTACCTTGCGGGGACCCCTCGATAACCGCTCGCGGGTCGCTGGCGGCAGCGATCTCGTCGCCGGTCGGCGCGGCGGCCGCCAACTGCGGCTCGGCTTTCGGTTCATCTGGATAAGTGAAACGCAGCACGTAGAGCGGCCGCGCGCCCGGCGCGGCGACCAGATCGAACAGGTACGTCCGCCGATCGGTCACCACCGTCATGTTGGTCGATGCGTTCGGCGCCAGCGGCTTCACGAACAGCAGGTTGGCGCGCTTGTTGGGGGTGACCTGCCACGCCTCGCTGTCGCCGATCGCGACGTTCTCGATATGCTCGTCCTCGGCGAACTCGATCGTCGCCTGCACCTTGGTCTTGCCCTCGATGCGCACGATCGCTCCCGGATCGTAGAACTTTTCGACGATGCGCGCGTCCTGCGCCTGGGCGGCGCCCGGAACGGCAACGACGGCTAGCGCGAGTGCGGCCCGGATCATTTCACCTTCTCCGACAGGCGCGGCGGCGGGGATCGGAAGCGGCTGCCGATCCCGCGCGCACGGCTGGTGGTGGGCATGCTCGGTGCTTGCTGAGCCGAAGCTGAAGCACCCGCTCGCGCAATAATGCGGGTCTCGCGCCGTCCCGCCTCGGCCGCCGTCCCCGCGTCGTTCGCCGCCGGTGCGGTGGCGAAGGCGGTGACCGGGATGCGCCGCTCGCCCGGGCGGGCGGCTTCCGCGAGCGGGGCGGGGGCCCGCGCGGCAGGGGCTGCGATCGGCACGCCGGCCAAGCGCTCGCCGCGCTCGGCCTTGTCGGGCACCAGTCCGAACACTCGCCAGCCGGCGACCATCGTCGCGGCGACCCTGAGCACCATCACCATCAGCGCGACGTGGACCGCGCCGACGAGGAAGAAAGCCATCGCCGCCCGGGTGTCGATCTGCCCGGGGGCTTGCGCCAGCTCGGCAAGGATGGGCACCGCGAGCTCGAGCATCACGCTGCCGCCGAGCACCGCCAGCAGGGGCACCAGCGCGAGCATCACCAGCCCCTTGAGCCACCCGGTGAACAGGCCGCGCGTGCCCCCGAACAGCGCCATCACCACGAACACCGGGCCGACCGCCACCAGTACGGCGAGCGCGATCCGCGCGGTCACCAGCACGCCGACGGTGCCGAGCAGGAACAGCATCGCACCGAGCCACATCATGCCCTCGGGCGAGAACGCGGAGACGTCCCTGCCCTGGCCCTGTCCATCGGCCTGGGGGCTCGCCTGCTCGAGCGCCTGGAACACCACGTCGATCTTCTGGGCAAATACCTGGGTCGCGCTTTCGCGGCTGCCGGTGACCACCCCGGCGATCCAGTCGGGCCCGCCGACCGCGAGGTTCCACACCACCGTGCTGTAGGCGATCCAGCTGGTGACGAAAGTCAGCACCAGCCCGATGGTGATCATCCGCGGGGTCAGCGAGCGGACCCCGAGGCTGGCACGGCCGAGCAGCAGGTTGATCCCGAACCACGCGACGTAGAGCGTCAGCAGTATCGTCAGCACCGTCAGCAACGCGCCGCCTGGCGCGAACAGCCGTCCGAACGCGGCCGCGGTGGTCTCCCCGGCGACGCAATCGACCGCCTGCAGCGCCGCGGCGACGCCGTTGGCCACTCCGGCGGTCGCCTGATCGCAGGCAGCGGTCATTCGGCGGCCAGCCTGAACGGAGCCGGATCGGCGGCCCGCTCGTCGAGCGACGAACCGCCCGGCCACGGGTGTCCGGTGAGCGCGGGGAACCAGTCGGCGGGCTCGTCGACCAGCGCCTCGCGCAGCAGGTCGAGCCGGCGCACCGTGCTCTCGCGGCCTGACAGCACGGCGAGCACCTCGGGCGCGTTCGACAGGTCCAGCCGGACCACCACGCTCGCGTCCGGCTGGCGGATCAGGAATGCGCGGCTGTGCGCCGGGAGGCTGCGGATCAGCGCCAGCTCGTGGGCCGTGAGCCCGAATCCGTCGCAATAGTCCTCGGCCCGGGCGCGGGCGTTGGGCATGAAGATCATCGTCGCGGTCTGCTCGACCAGCGCGGTGGCGATGCGGCTGTCGAGCGCGTCGCGCGCCGACTGGGTGGCGAAGCCGACGAGCGCGTTGCGCTTGCGCAGCGTCTTCAGCCAGTCGCGGATGCGGGCGGCGAACACCGGGTCGTCGAGCGCCTTCCAGCCCTCGTCGATCAGGATCATCGTCGGCTTGCCGTCGAGCCGCTCGTCGATCCGGTGGAACAGATACATCATCGTCGGCGTGCGCAGCCGCGGGTTCTCGAGCAGCGCGGTCATGTCGAACCCGAGCACGCGCCGGGAGAGGTCGAGCTGATCGCGCGGGTTGTCGAACAGCCAGGCGTGTTCGCCGCCGCCGATCCAGGCCGAAAGGCGATCGGAAAGGTCGCCCGGCTGGGGCCGCTTCGCCCCGCTCAACAGCTCGCGGAAATGCTTCAACCTGCGCAAACCGGCGTCGTTGGCATAGGCCGCGTCGACCGCGCCGGCGATCGTCGCCAGTTCCTCCGGCCCCTCGGCCGCCAGCAGCACGCCCAGCCAGTCGCGCAGGAACGCGCGGTTGGCGGGGGTATCGGGCAATGCGAGCGGATTGAAACCGGTCGGCTCGCCGCTCGCAATGCGGTCGTAGCGCCCGCCGATGCCGCGGATGAACAGCTCGGCGCCGCGATCCTTGTCGAACAGGATCGTCCGGGGGGTGAACTTCTGCGCCTGGGCGGCGAGGAAGTTCATCACCACCGTCTTGCCCGAGCCCGAGGGGCCGATGACGGTGAAGTTGCCGAGGTCGCCCCCACCGGATCCCGTAGAATGGAAGTTGAAGAAGAAGGGGGTCTGGCTGGTGGTCTGCAGCAGCGTGACCGCCTCGCCCCAGTGATTGCCCTCCGCCTGGCCCAGCGCCATGCCGTGCAACGAGCCGAAGCTCGCCATGTTGGCGCTCGAGATCATCGCCCGGCGGGCGATGTAGGCCTCGTTGCCGGGAAACTGGGCCCAGAACGCCGGCTCGAGGTTGGTGTCCTCGCGAACCACGATCGCGCCGGTGTCGGCGAGCGCGGCGGAGCAGGCGGCGGTCGCCTCGTCCAGTGCGGGGAGGGTCTGCTCGCGCACGAGCACGGTCAGGTGATGGTCGCCGAAGCCGACCGCACCGCCGCCCAGCGCATCGCGCGCGGCGAGCATGTCCGCCCGCTCGGCCATCGCCTCCTCGTCGGCGGACTTTAGTCGCCGGATCGCGAGGTCCATCCGCTCGCGCGCGGTGGTCCGCTCGGACGGGGCGTAGCTTTCCGACACCACCATCTCGAACGGCTGGCGCAGCAGCGCGTCGAGCAGGCCGGGGCTGGTCGCCTCGGGATAGTCTTTCAAGCTGAGGATCGCGGCGAAATCGGGCTCGCCCGAACCGCGCAGCTCCATCGCGTCGAGCCCGAAACTCGCCCGCCGATAGGGAAGCATCTGGCCGACGTCGGTCCCCTCCGCCGGCCGGCGGACCGGACGCATTTCGCCGTTGTAGAGCGCGCTCAGCAGCTCGAGCAGCTCGTTGTTGGTCGCGCCGCTGGGGCCCTGGTAATCGCCGAGCAGCGCCGCGCCGTAGGCCTGCAGCGAGGCGACCAGCGCGGTCGCCGCCGCCTTCAGCGCGCGCACGTCGCGCGGATCGGCCGCGATCTCGGCGGCGCCCTTGCGGCTCCACATCTTCGCCGCCCGCTCCGCCAGCCCCGCCTTGCCGCGCGCCGGGCGGCGGATGAGGGTGACGAACTGGTCGTTGACGAACAGCGATCCGCTGCCGAGCCGTTCCTTCCACCGCCGGTCGATGTGCGCGCTCAAAGGGTCGGGGAACTCCGCGTCGAGCTCGATCTGCACCCGCCGCCGGATCACGTGATGGTAAAGCACGAAGCGCGCGTCGAGCGTCGAGCGGAGCATCACCTCGCGGGTTGCCGCGTGGTGGTTCAGTGCGTCCGAATCCTCGGTCTCGAACAGCAGGCCGGGGACCTGCAGCGCGGTCATCACACTGCCGTCGCGCAGGCGCACGGTGCTGCCGTCGATCAGCCCGGCATAGGGCAACCGGTCGCCCGCGCGGGCCTCCCTGGCGCTCCAGGCCGCGGCGCCGATCCACTTGGTCATGAGATGCGCCCTTCGCTCATGCGGCGTAGCTGTTGCAGCCCCAGCGCTTCCAGTTGGGGACGCGCGGGCATTTCGACACCCTGGTGAGCCAGAGGTCGAACACCCGCGGCTCGCGCAGGCAGGCGAAGTAGCCGATCGCATGGAACGCGCCCGCCGCGGGCAGCGCCCACCAGCTGCCGGTGATCAGGAACAGCTCGGTGGTCAGCGCAAAATTGATGATGAAGTAGTTGTAGGTCACGCCCGCGAACATCTGCGGCCGGGTCAGCGCGCGGTGGACCGGATGGCGGACCAGCTCCATCGCTCAGGCGCCCCCTGCCGCGGCCTGGATGCCGGCGACGATGCTCGCCGCGCCGAACAGGATGAACACCCCGATGATCACGGTCGCGCCGAAGCGCCAGTTGAGCCGCCCGGTGAGCATCATGAAGCCGATCGCGGCGACCGCCATCACCGCCCCCGCGGTGGCGACGTTGCCGAGCAGCGTGCCCTGCAGCCACGACAGCGCGGCGACGATCGGGCCCGAGCCTTGCGGGTCCTGCGCGTAGGCCGCGCTCGGCACGGCGAGGGAAGCGGGAGGGAGCAGGCGAAAGAAGCGCTTCATCGACTAGTTCTTGTCCCTGGAATGGTTGGACAGGCGCCCCATGATGGCCGCCACATATCCTTGCGTTTCGCGAATGCGGGGGATGCCGCCGGCGGCGATCACCCGCCCGGGGCCGGCATTGTAGGCGGCCAGCGCCTTCTCGATATTGCCGTCGAACCGGTCCATCTGCTCGCGCAGGTAGCGCGCGCCGCCTTCGAGATTGGCGAACGGATCCGACGGGTCGACCCCGAGGTAGCGCGCCGTCCCCGGCATCAGCTGCGCGAGCCCCCGCGCGCCCACCGGCGAGCGCGCGCCGGCGTTCCAGCGGCTCTCCTGCCAGACCAGCGCCTCGATCAACGTCGGCGACAGGTCGAAGCGGTGGGCGAGCTCGGCGACCTTGGCCGCATAGAGCGCCGGGACCACCCCCGCCTGCCGCGCGGCATCGGCAATGGCGTGCGGCGGTATCGGCACGTCGGGGGCGAAATCGGACGCGGCCTCGGCCGGCGGGGCGGGAGGGGCGGCCGCCAACGCGCCGGCGATCCACCGCGGGCCATCGGGGCCGATCTCCAGTACGTCTGCCTGCGCGGGGACCGCGGCACAGCAAAGCGCCGCCGCCAGCCATCCGCTCACTCGCCCGAGAATCATCCGCAACCCTCCGTCGGGACGCCCGTGCCTACACTAAGTGACAGCGCGGTGACAGATTCCTGAACCGGTCGGATGTATCGGGCAATCGTCAGCCCCCGCGGCGCCGCCGAGGGGCGCGGCGGTCAGCGCCGCGCGGTGCGCACCCCGGCGCTGCTGCGATCGAGCGCGGCGAGCGCGCGCCGCGCGAGTACGCGCGCGCTGGCCCATTGGCCATCGGCGGTCTCGAGCGTGTCGATCTCGTCCGCGGAGGCCGCCCGGCGCAGCAATTCGCGCGCGCGCGCGACGTTGCCTTCGCGGGCGTAGGCGAGGCCGAGATTGATCAACTGGGCCGGATGCGCGTGCGCCGCCGGACGGTCGCTCTCGATCCGGGCGATCGCTTCGCCATTGCGATGATTGACGACCTCTTCGTAGGCGGCATCGACCGCCTGCACCGGCGGGACGGGCGGAGCGCTCACCAGCAGGCCTGCGGCAGTGGCGGCGGCGAGAATGGCGGACATGGGTCTCTCCCCTACGGTTCCTCGACTTGCCACGATGACGCCGCGCCGCCGCGGCCGCAACAGAAATGAAACATTGTCATCGAACTGTAACAATGGATGTCCGCCGAGCGTCGTATTCGTCGCAATGCAGTCTTATTTAAGTCGCGGTTATTTCGCGGCATTTCTGCAAACAAACTGTCACGCGGGCCCCTTACTTGCGCGAGTCGCGACGGCCGCATGCCGTCCCTGCAAGAACAACGAGGGGTGATCAGGACGTGAAACAGTTCCAGGCTCTGGTGCTCGCCGGCTGCAGCGCGATCGCGCTCGCCGGCTGCGGTGCCGACGATGTCGCCGTCCCCAACGGGACGGTCGTGATCAACCCGGCACCGACTCCGACCCCGACCCCGACCCCGCCCGCGGGTGGCGCGGTGACCGCGGCGGCCGCGTGCACCCCCGGCACCACCGATGGCGGCACGGTCGCCCTCCAGGGCGTACGCGGGACGATCCGCAATTGTGTCGTCCCCAGCCAGATCACCGGCAGCCTGACCCTGAGCGGCCGCCGCGCCGACGGCATCATGTATTCGATCTCCGGCCGCACCGATGTCGGCCGCGACATCGACCTCGCGGGCGGCGCGGCGGCGACGCTCAACGTCCTGCCCGGGGTCACCGTGTTCGCCGCCACGCGCGAGACCATGCTGGTGGTCAACCGCGGCTCGCGGCTGGTGGCCGACGGCACCCAGGCGCAGCCGATCATCTTCACCGCGCTCGCCAATCTCACCGGCCAGGGCCTGACCCAGGCGACCGACAACCTGTGGGGCGGCCTCATCATCAACGGGCGCGCGCCGATCTCGCGCTGCGACCCGACCGTCTCCACCTCGACCGTGGGCGGCAGCGCCGGCTGCTGGCGCAAGGCCGAAGGGGTGACGCAGGACACGCTGTTCGGCGGCAACGTGGCGAACGATAACTCCGGCGTGCTGCGCTACGTCCAGGTGAACTTCACCGGCGTCGGCGCCAACGCCAGCGAGATCCAGGGGATCACCACCGGCGGCGTCGGCTCGGGCACCGTGATGAGCTACCTCCAGGTGCACAACAGCCTCGACGACGGCATCGAATCGTTCGGCGGCACGCAGAACATGGATCACCTGGTGCTGACCGGGATCGCCGACGATTCGCTCGATACCGACAACGGCTATCAGGGGGCGGTCCAGTTCCTGTTCGCCGTCCGCCGCGCCGCCGGCACCGTCGGCGATACGATCGGCGCGCAGAACATGCTCGAGATCGACAGCTCGGGCACCAACGACGCGAGCCCGCGCCAGTACCTCAAGCTGGCCAACTTCACCCTGCTCCAGACCACCCCCAACGAGCCGGCGATCCGCCTGCGCGGCGGCGCCGACGTGGACTTCATCAATGGGATCGTGGTCGCCCGCGTCGGCGGTACGCAGGGCTGCCTCGACATCGACAATGCCGAGACGGTGCAACCGGCGGGGACCTTCAACGGCACCGCCGACCGCGGCCCGCCGCGGTTCCTTTCGGTGGTGTTCGACTGCCAGGTGCTGATCGATGCCGATGCCGACACGTTCGAGGAAACCGCGCTCAGCAACCCGGCGAACTCCAACGTGAATCGCGGCTTCACCAACACGCTGCAGTTCCTCACCGGCTCCGCCGGCGGGCGCGTCGCCAACGGCGTCAACGAGAGCGCGGTGGTGGCGGCGACCGGCCTGGGCTCGATCAGCAGCTTTTTCCAGCAGGTCAACTACATCGGCGCGTTCAGCGGGCCGAACGACAACTGGACGCAAGGCTGGACGTGCAATTCCGACGTCGCCGACCTGCGCGGCGCGCTCGCCTGCACCGACATCCGCGTCTTCTGATCAGCCAAGCGTAACGCGGGGCGGCGGCACTGTCGCTCGCCGCCCCGCTCACCATCCGGGGGACCAGCCCAATGCGCCGCTCGCGCCTTTTCACCGCCCTCCTGCTAGCAGGGGCGAGTTGTGCCGCCGCGCCCGTCCTCGCGCAGGCCGAGCCGAGCCCGCTGCCCCCGTCAGGCGAGGACCTGGCCGAGCCCCCCGCCGACGCGCGCAGCAGCGATCCGGCGCAAGGGGAAGACCAGGCCGGCGACACGCCGGAGGAGGTGGACGTCTCGGCGCCGGGAGCCGAAGGCGCGGAGATCGTCGTCACCGGGCGGTTCATTCCCGAGCCGGTGCGCAACACCGCGCAGGTCGTGAGCGTGCTCTCGGCGGCGGAGATCGCCCGTTCGGGCGATGGCGACATCTCGGGCGCGCTGCAACGCGTCACCGGCTTGTCGGTCAATACCAGCGGGTTCGTCTATGTCCGCGGGCTCGGCGATCGCTACAGCCTGGCGCTGCTCAACGGGCTGGCGCTGCCTTCGCCCGAGCCGCTGCGCAGGGTGGTTCCGCTCGACATCTTTCCCACCTCGATCGTCTCCAGCGCGGTCGTGCAGAAGAGCTACTCGGTCAACTATCCCGGCGAGTACGGCGGCGGGGTGATCAACCTCACCACCGCGGCGCTTCCGGACGAGAGCTACCTGACCGCGGGCCTCGGCATCAGCGGCGACAGCGAGACCACCGCCCAGCTCGGCTATACCTACTACGGCAGCAAGCGCGACGTGCTCGGCATCGACGACGGCACGCGCGATCTGCCCGCGGCGCTGCGCGACAACGACGGCGCACTGATCGATGCCGGAGTGCTGGAGAACCAGGACACGCTGATCATCCAGCGCAACCGCCAGATTCCCGCCAACTTCAGCGCCTCGCTCGCCGGCGGATATGGTGCCGACTTTGGTGACACCCGCTTCGGCGCGCTGGCGTCGCTCGGCTTCTCGAACGGCTGGCGTACCCGGGGCGCGATCCAGGAGACGGCCACCGCCGGCTCGCTGTTCACCAGCAGCTACGGCGTGCGCACCGAAAACAAGATCCAGGGCAGCGCGCTCCTCGCGCTGGGGCTCGATCTGCCGCAAGGTCACAAGCTGCGGCTGACCAACGTCTATCTCAACGATACATCCAAGATCGCGCGCGTGCGCGGCTCGTTCCAGAGCATCCAGACGCCGTTCGAGGATCTCGAGGACGATCGCCTGACCGGCCCCTACGACGCGCTGAGCTACGAAAGCAGCTTCGTGCGCCGGCAACTGCTGACCTCGCAGGCGGTCGGCGAGTTCGCCTTCGGCCCGTTCGAGTTCGATGCGCGCGCGAGCTATTCCAAATCGGATCGCGATTCCCCCTACGAGCGCACGGTGCAGTATCTCTATGTCGGCAGCACCGGCGGTTACGCGGTTCGGCTCGGCACTCCGACCGGGGTGATCTTCAGCGCGCTCGACGAGACCGTATGGGCCGGCGGCGCCGATCTGGCCTACGACCTGTCGGGCTGGGTCAACGGCAAGCTTTCGGCCGGATATGCCTACACCGACACGGTTCGCACTTTCGAAAGCCTCAACTTCATCTACGACGACGGCGGGCGGCCGATCGCCGGGACCGGCCAGGCCTACCTGCCGTTCTACCTCATCCTGACGCCCGAGCTGATCGATTTCGAGGACATCTCGCTGCGCCAGAGCAACCGCGCGTTCGGCCAGTCCCTCTATCGCGGCGACCTGACGGTGCATGGCGGCTACGTGCGCGCCGACGTCGAGCTGGTCCCGAGCCTCAGGCTCGAGGCGGGCGTGCGCTACGAGACCGCCGAGCAGCTCCTTACCCTGCCCGATATATACGGCACCAACCCGGCCGGAGCGGGGACCGCGGCGGTCATCGCCAAGGACGACGATTACTGGCTGCCCGCGGCGACCCTGACCTGGAATTTTGCGGAAGATTTCCAGCTCCGGCTCCACGGCTCGAAGACGATCGCCCGCCCGCAATTTCGCGAGCTGGGGACGATACCTGTGCTCGATGTCGAATCCGATCGCCAGTTGGCCGGCAACCCGTTCCTTACCGACAGCGAGCTGTGGAACGCCGAGGGTCGGATCGAGTGGTATCCCGCGCGCGGGGAGCGGCTGTCGGTCGCCGGCTTCTACAAGTCGCTCGATGCGCCGATCGAGACGATCGCCACGATCGACGCCGCCGGTGCGCTAGTCGTGACCAACGCCAACGCGCCGAGGGCGGAGCTTTACGGCATCGAGGCCGAAGCGGTGAAATACATCGCTCTTGGCGGGCTGGGCGAGGGCTTGGCACCTTATCGCCTCGCGCTTTCGGCCAACTACACCTGGTCGAAGTCGCGCCTCAAGGTCTCCGCGGAGGACGAGACCGTGCTTTACCCCGGCAACATCGCCAGCCCGCTGATCGCCCCGGCCAGCCAGGTATTCACCGACGGCAGTCCGCTCACCGGCCAGTCCGAGCTTCTTTCGAACCTCCAGTTCGGGATCGAGAACCAGGAGCGGCTCGAGCAACT
>JBGSBH010000016.1:0-18353 GCA_041730635.1 Cypionkella sp. | reverse complement strand
ACCACCTGGCGGTCGAAGCGGCCCGGGCGCAGCAGCGCGGGATCGAGCACGTCGGGCCGGTTGGTCGCGGCGATGATGATGATGCCCTCGTTGGCCTCGAACCCGTCCATCTCGACGAGGAGCTGGTTCAGCGTCTGCTCGCGTTCGTCGTTCGAGTTGCCGAGGCCGTGGCCGCGGTGGCGGCCGACCGCGTCGATCTCGTCGATGAACACGATGCACGGGGCGTTCTTCTTCGCCTGTTCGAACATGTCGCGCACGCGGCTGGCGCCGACGCCGACGAACATCTCGACGAAGTCCGAGCCCGAGATGGTGAAGAAGGGCACGCCCGCCTCGCCCGCGATCGCGCGCGCCAGCAGCGTCTTGCCGGTGCCGGGCGAGCCGACCAGCAGCGCGCCCTTGGGGATCTGCCCGCCGAGCTTCGAAAAGCGCTGCGGATCGCGCAGGAACTCGACGATTTCTTCCAGCTCCTCGCGCGCTTCGTCGATGCCGGCGACGTCGGCGAAGGTCACCCGGCCCTGCTTTTCGGTCAGCAGCTTGGCCTTCGACTTGCCGAAGCCCATCGCTCCGCCCGCGCCGCCGCCTTTCTGGACCTGGCGCAGCGCGAAGAAAGCGATGCCGAGGATAAGGATGAACGGCAGCGACTGGATGAGGAGATAGAGCAGCACGTTCGGCTGCTCGGCTTCCTTGCCGCTGTACTGCACGCCGTTGTCATCGAGCAGCTTGGTCAGGCCGGTATCGCCGGCGACCGGGGTGGTCGCGAACGTCTCGCCGTTCTTCATCGTGCCGGTGATCGCATTGGGCGCGATCTGCACGTCCTTGACGCTGCCCGCGGCGACCCGGTCGCGGAACTCCGAATAGCGGATCGACGAGCCGGGGGCCTGCCCCGCCTGGCCGAACATCGAGACGACCAGCAGCAGCGCGAGGAAGATGCCGCCCCACACCATCAGGCTCTTGAGCCACGGGTTGCCCCCGGTGCCGGGGTCGCGCGGGTCCTTGTCGTCGCTCATCGAGGGGGTCGTCCTTTCGCCCGAGAATGTAGGCGCGGGAGGGTGAATGGCAAGATAACCGCGCCGCGCTAAACGACGAGCCGGTCGATCAGCCAATACGCGGCGGTGATGCCGATGGCATAGCCCGCGACACGGATGGCGGGAGCGAGCGCGGACGCCGCCGACCGGCGCATGCCCCGCAGGAGCGCGAGCACCGCGGCCACTACCGCGAGCTGCCCCGCCTCGACCCCGAGGTTGAACGCCAGCAGCGCGGCCGGGACCTCGCCTTCGGGCAGGCCGATCTCGCGCAGCGCGCCGGCGAAACCGAAGCCGTGGAACAGCCCGAAGGCGCAGGCGATCGCCCACGGGTAGCGGACCGTCAGGCTCGCCCGCCCGCGGTCGCGGACGAGTTCCACCGCGAGGAACACGATCGACAGCGCGATCACCGCCTCTACCGGCCGGCCGGGCAGCCCGAGGAGGCCGAGCGTGGTGCCGGCGAGCGTCAGCGAATGCGCGATGGTGAAGGCGGTGACGGCCTTGGCCACTTCCCACCCGCGGCGGACCAGCAGGACCAGCGCGATCACGAACAGCAGGTGGTCCCACCCGGCGAGGATGTGCTCGACCCCGAGCCAGCCGTAGGTGCGCCAGACTTGTGCGGGTGCGGCCGCTTCCGCCAGAACGACCGAGGGCTCGGCAGCGGTGAGCCGATAGCTCTGCACCGGCGCCCCGAGCGGCACGACACGCAGCAACGCATCCCCGCCGCCGAGAAGCTCGCGATAGCCCGCGCGCCGCCCCGCGAGCGAGCCGCGGCAGGCGAGTTCGGCGTTGCCGACGAGCGCGAGCGCGGCGAGCCGCCGATGCGGCCCGTCCGCCAGCCGGCAGTTGCCGGGCAGCAGCGGGACCAACAACGTGGGCTCGCCCGCGCTCGTCAGCGGCTGCTTCCACGCCAGCGACCACCGGCTCTCGTCGCGCTGGCGCAGCTCGACGTAACCCGGGCGCAGCTCGTCGGCCGCGGCCGGCACGGCGAGGGCCAGGCACACGAGCGCGAGCAGCCGGATCACCGGTCGATGGTGACCGTATAGGCGCGGCGCAGCGTGCGGTACGCCGCATCCTGGCGCAGGCGGCCGGTCTCGGCGCGCCAGTCGTCCTCCACCCGCTGGCGGATCGCGGCGAGCGGCGGCAGCGTGCCGGGTTCGCGCCGGGAGAGCCGCACCAGATGCCAGCCGAGCGCGCTCTCGACCGGCCCCTGCCATTCGGGCCCCGGCTGCAGCCGCTCGAGCGCGCGGGCGAACTCGCCGCCCATCTCGGCCTCGACCGCGCTCCGCTCGGCTTGGTCGAAGCGCGCGGGCAGCGACACCGGATCGCCGACCCGCGTCCAGTCGGCCCCGCCGCCGAGCAGGGTCTGGGCGACCACCGCCCGCCCGCGCGAGGTGAAGTAAAGCTGGTCGAAAGTCAGCTTCATCTCCTGGGCGAAGCGCTCCGGATGGCTCTCAAGCCACTTCTGCAGCGCTTCGTCGGAAGGCTGTTCGGTATCCGCCGCGCTGGCGGCGATGAGGTCCATCTTCTGCGCCAGCCGCTTGCGCACCACCGCGTCGCCATCGTCGAGGCCGAGCCGCAGCGCCTCGCGGTAGAGCACCTCCTCGCGCACCCAGCGCGCGATCACCGCGTCGAGTTCGGCCTGCGTCGGCGGGCGGCCCATGACTTGCGCGAAATTGACCGACAGCCGCGCCTGGTCCTCGCGGGTCAGGTGTATCGTCCGGCTCGCGGGATCGCCGGGCTCGCCGCGCCAGCCGAGCACCGCGAAGATCGCCGCGCCGGCGAGGAGGAAGTGGACCAGCGGCTCGCGCAGGACTTTCTTCAGTGCGCTACCGCGCTGCGCGCTGCTCGAGCGCGGCGGGTCGCTCACGTGGCGGGCGCCGCCTTGCTCACCAGCCAGATCGGCGAGGAATAGGCCCGCTCCTGCGCGACGGCTTCCGCGAGCGCGGCGGGCGGCAGCTTGATCTTGAAGCGCAGGGCATCGAACAGGATCCAGCGCGGGGTCGGGATTTCCATCACCCGCACGTAGTAGAACGCGTTCTGCCCGGGGCGATAGTCGGGATCGCGCCACAGCGCGCGCAGCTGCCGGGCGCCGATCGTGTTGGTGTAGCTCGCCCGCGCCCGGTCGACCGTGTCGCCCACCGCCGGCACCTTGCCGCCCGCCATCCGCCGCTTGGCCGGATCGGACCAGGCGAGGTCGTAGACTTTCTCGCGAGCGACGCCGGCCGCGTCGATCCACCCCTTGACCATCTGCACGCGATCGAGGTTCGCGCCTTGAGGGTCCTTCAGCGCCTCGACCATGAACACCGGCGCCTTGCCGCCGTCCGCCAGCTCTCCGCCCATCGGCACGCCCCGCCGATACCCGGCGGCCACCCACCCCTGCCCGTCGAAGTCGCCTTGCGCGAAGTCGAACCCGCCGAACATCCGCAGCGTCATCCGCGGCCCGGTGGTGGCGTAGACTTCGCGCCGCATCAGCGCGTCGAAGATCTCGGCGCGGGTGTTGGCCCTGGCCCAGACCCCGGCGTAACCGCCGGCGAGGTAGTTCCACCCGAACCGCCCCTGCGCGGTGCCGAGGTTCTGCGGGCTGGCGGCGCGGCGGGCCTGCGGCTCGTTGCCGGTATGCTTGCCGAAGAAATTGTCCTCGTCGCCGGTGGCGAGCGCGGTGTGGCTGTCGGTCGCGCCGATAAGCCCGAAGCGATAGGGGTTCACCCCGGTGCGCGCCTCGATCGTCAGCCCGCGCTTCAGCGCCTCGCGCACGTAACTGCCGCCGAACATGTCGGGCGTGCTGCGGCGGGTCAGCGGCAGGTTGCCGAGCTCCCACCCGGCCACGCCGAAGCTGGCGAACTCGTCGTTGGGGCTCAAGAACTTGTGCGCTTCGCTGTCGCCCTTGATCTGGGTCGCCTCGACCACTGGCTCCCACCGCGCGCGCTTGCGCGCGTAGTCGGCGGTCATCGGGCCGCCGCCGGGCATCGTCAGCTCGAACATCAGCCCGTTCGACAAGTTCGAATTGTGCGGGATCGCCAGCACCCGGCCGCCGGTGCGCTGCTCGTAGGCGGCCATGTAGTCCCACAGCCCGTCGATCCGGCCGCCGATGCCGGGATAGGGCCGCACCTGCCTAGTCCTCGCGCTGCCGTCGCGGAAGATCACCACCCGGTGGAGGGTGTTGCCGTCGGGCTGCAGCGTGTACTCGAACCCGGCGAGCGCGGTGAACTTGCCCGGCTGGTTGAAGCGGTCGATCGTGTCGAGGTGACGGCCCCAGATCTCCTCGGTCGCTTCCGCCTGCGCCTCCGGGTCGCGCATCGCCGGCGGCAGGGTGCCGTTGGACGCCGCGGTGATCAGCTCGGCCATCGCCCGCTGCGACTGGCGCGGGCTCTCGTGCATCATGTCGTGCCAGCGGCGCAGCGTGGCGTCGCGGATCAGCAAACGGGGCGCGTCGTAGAGCCGGCGGGTCGCGCCGAGCCCGTCCGAATGATCGGCGATGACGAGGAAGTCGAG
Source organism: Cypionkella sp. (assembly GCA_041730635.1). GTDB lineage: Bacteria > Pseudomonadota > Alphaproteobacteria > Sphingomonadales > Sphingomonadaceae > Tsuneonella. The sequence continues at coordinate 13,836 of JBGSBH010000016.1, read as the reverse complement.
CGGGCGCTCGAGCTGGGCCGGCATCCCCGTCGTGGCGGTGACTTTCTCCCCGCGGGCGAAGCGCAGCGCCTGCTCGGGCCCGAGCCGCACCCCGAAGCCGAACGCGTCGATCGAATTGTCGGTGTGGAGGTGGGTGTCGCCCCACAGCACGCGCTCGGGATAGGCGGCGACCGGCACCGTGCCGGCGCCGTCGCCGCGCGCCGCCTCGCTCGGCGCGCCGCCGACGCCGGTCACCGTCATGTCGCAGCCGGCCGTCAAAACCGCGGCGGTGCCGAGCAGTGCCGTTGCAATCGTCGCGCGCATCGCCCCCTCCCCTTCGGCGACCCGGTTGCAGAGTGCCACGGACCGGCGCGGGGTCAAGCCCCGCGCTGGCGTCAGAGCGGCTGGGCGACCAGCGCCTGCGCGCCGTGTGGGATGGCGAGATCGGCAAGGGTTTCCGCCAGCGCGCATTGGCCGGGCGCGGCCGACGTGGCCCCGGCGCCGATCGCCTGGTCGAGCGGGATCGCCAGCAACGGCCGCTCGCCGTAGCGCGCGCGCACTTCGGCCGTCGGCGGGCCATCGAGACGGTCGAGCCGGAAGTGCGGGCCTTCGACCAGCCGCTCCGCCCCATGTGGAGGCAGCGCGCGGCGCAAGTGCGCGGGGTGCGGCCCGCCGCGGGCGACCGCGATGGCCTGCTCGAGGTGCAACTCGCGCGGCCGGCCGTAGTCGAACAGCCGATAAGTCACGTCCGAGGCCTGCTGGACCTCGATGAGCGACAAGCCGGCCCCGATCGCGTGCACCGTCCCGGCCGGCAGATAGATGAAGTCGCCCGAGCGAACGTCGTGCCAGGCGAGCAGGTGTTCGATCGTTCCGTCGGCGGCGGCCGCGCGCATCGCTTCGGGCGAAACGGGGCCGGTGAAGCCGATCGCGAGTTTCGCGCCCGGCTCGGCCGCCAGCACCAGCCAGCATTCGTCCTTGCCCCGTTCGCCCGGCGGCGCCTGGGCATCCGACGGATGGACCTGGACCGAGAGCTTTTCGCTGGTGAACAAGTACTTGACCAGCAAATCGGGAAGTTCAGGCGGCGGCTCGAACCAGATTTCGCCGATCCGTTCGCCGGGTGCGGTTGAAAACGGCGCAGGCAGGCGATCGCGGCCCCACGGCTTTTCCACCGCGCGGGTGGGGAGCACGCGGCCGGTCACTGGTTCGCCGCCCCCGAGAGCTTGCCGACGCGCTGGGCGTCTGTCGCGCGGGCCACCAGCACCTCGTCGCCATCGACCACCACGATGACATCCTCGAGCCCGATCACCGATACCCGCGGCCCGTCGCTATCGACCATCACGTCGCGGCAGCCGACCAGTTCGGCCCGCCCGCGCACGCGGTTGCCATCGGCATCGCCGGGGAGCGCATCGCGCAGCGCGTCCCACCCGCCGATGTCCGACCAGCCCATGTCAACCGGCACCACCGCCGCCCGGTCGGTCGGCTCCATCACCGCGTAGTCGACCGATTCCCCCTCGATCGCGGTGAAAGGTCCGGCCGCCGGATGGAATTGCCGGCCCTCGTAGCGCCCGCCCGCGACCGCGTCGCGCACCGCCCGCGCCATCGCCGGGCGATGCCGGGCGAGCTCGTGGAGGAAGGCGCCGGCGCGAAAGGCGAAGATGCCGCCGTTCCACGCGTATCCCCCGTCCGCGAGGAAGCCTTCCGCGGTTGCCCGGTCGGGCTTCTCGACGAACCGGTCGACCCGGAATCCGCCGGCGATCGGCTCGCCGAGGCGAATGTAGCCGTAACCGGTCTCCGCGCGCGTCGCGGTAATCCCGAACGCGACCAGCCAGTCTTTCGCCGCCAGGCGGGCAGCGGCGCGGGCCGCGGTCAGGAATGCCGCGGTGTCGGCGATATGGTGGTCGCTCGGGCAGACCAGCATCACCGCCGCGGGCGGCAGCAGGGCGGCCGCGAGGCCGATCGCGGGCGCGGTGTTCCTGGCCGCCGGCTCGACGATCAGCGTCGCGCGCTCGCCCGCCTGCTCGTCGATATGCGCGACATGCGCCGCGCCGGCGACGATCAGCGGATCGGCGAACACGCCCCCTTGCGCGCACCGGTCGAGCGTCGCCTCGAGCAGCGTGCGCTCGCCGACCAGCGGCAGGAACGGCTTGGGCTTGGCCTTGCGGCTGCGGGGCCACAGCCGCGTGCCGCTGCCGCCGCACAGCACGACCGGATGGATCAGCGGTTCGCTCATGCCCTGCTAAACGCACGAATGCGGCCCGGCTGGCAAGAGCACCGGCGCGTGCGACCTGGCTTCAGGAAGGAACCGGAGCGGTGCGGCCGGGAGTGGACCGACCGGTGTTCCTCCCGCCGGCCACGCCGCGATAGCCCGTGGCCGGTGCCGCGAACGCGCGCATCGCGTGGTGCGCGAGCTGAAAGGCGAGCGTGGCCGCGACCGTTTCACCGCGGCAGCGCCCGCTGGCGAGATCGCCCGGGGCTCGGCCGCAATCGCCGGGGCGAACGAACCAGGTCCACGCCCGCTCGGCATGCGCGCGCCAGCGCGGCTCCCCGCTGACGCGCCAGGCGGCGACCGAAGCCTCGATCGCCGCGTGCGCCGCGGCGGCCGCGCGATCGATCGGTGAGCGGGCCGGCCCGTCAGCCCTGCCGGCGGCGGGGCGGAAGCCGCCCGCCGCATCCGTCTGGTGCCCGGCCGCCCATGCGAGCGATTCCAGCCCGAGATCGATCCAGTCCGGCCGCGCCAGGGCCTCGCCCGCCTCGATCAGCGCCTGCGCGAGGCGCGGCGCCTCGGGCCCCAGGACCGCGTCGAACCAGGCCCAGTCGGGCCGTCGGCTTGCGTCGAGCAACGCGGCCACCAGCTCACCCTCGGTGGCGAGCGTCCTGGCCGACCCGCGGTGCTCGGGCCGCTGGCGCGACATCGCGGCCGCGCCCAGCACGAGGAACGCGAGGCCGCCCGGGCTGTCGATCGCCGCCAGCGCGGGCAGCGCGCGATCGTAGAGGTCGATGGCCCAAGCGCGAATATCGCGATCGTGGCCCTCGGCCGCGGTGCGCCCGAGCGCCCAGATCGCCCGGCCGTTCACATCCTCCGCATCCGGGGCATCCTGCCAGACGCGCTCGAAGCCCAGCGCGGCGCGGAACGTCCCCGCCTGGGGGTCCCACGCGCTTTCCACGAACGCCGCGTAAGTCAGCAGGTGCGCTTGCCGGTCGTTCGGGCCGAGCCCGTGCGCGACGGCCGCGAGCACCAGCGCGCCGGCGTTGTCGTCCAGCCGGTAACCGGCCCGCCGATCGGGCACGATGCCGACGGTCCGGTGCCAGATCCCCATCGGATCGCCGAGCGCCGCGAGCGCGGAGAACGGCGGATGCTCGCGCAGCGGAGGCTGCGGGGCCGCCGCCAGCGGGCGCCCCGGGGCGCGAAGCCGGGGGCGCAGCCGGGCCGGTGCGGCTAGCCCGGGCCCGTCGCCCCTGTCGAGATCGCCGCTGCCGGCCTCGTCGGGAAGGCCGCGCGGCCCGGGCTCGGCCGGCGCGCCGCCCGCCCCCCGCGCGGGTTCCGCTGCGATCGGGGCAAGCGCGCGGTCGGTCATGCGGCGGGGGCTTTCGGTCCGATTGACAGGAGGTTAACGGCCAACGCCCGGCCGCGGCGGCTGGTTCCGCCGCAGCGCCGCATGCGGCCGCCCCCGGCCCGCGCGGCTCAGAACCAGCGCTGACGCCAGAGGAACGGCGCGGCCACCGGATTGCCGGCGGCGTCCATCGCCGGGCGGAAGCGCAGCCGTTCGACCACCAGCCGGCAGGTGATCGCGTCGGCCTGCGGGTCAGGACTGGGCCGGTAGATGCTGCAATCGGTCGCACGGCCGGCGGGAGTGACGGTCACCCGGACGACGACTTCGCTGCCCACGCGCGCGCCGCGGCCCCCGGGCGGGACCGGATAGTCGCGCGCGTTGTTGATCGCGCCGCCGATGTGCACCGGCGGGCTGGCGATGCCGCCGCCGCCCTGCCCGCTGCCGCCGGTGCCGCTGCCGGTGCCCGCGCCGGTGCCGCCGGCGCCGGTTCCGCTCCCCGCGTCGCGCGCGGCCGAGCTGTCGGCCGGCCCCGTCGAGCTGACCTTGGGCGCGGGCGGAGCGGGCTTGATCACCACTTTCGGCTCGGGCGCGGCGACCGCCCGGGGGACCGCGCGTCGACCCTCCGGCGCCGCGGCCCCCGGGTCGGGCTCGGGTTCGGGTTCGGGTTCGGGTTCGGGCGGCGGCTCGTATTGCTTGGTCTCGACGGTGACGGTGATGCTCGAGAGCACCGCGTCCTCGACGCTGGTCACCGCCTGCGGCGCGAAGGCGCGGGCGAGCGCGTAAATCGCCAGCAGATGCAAGAGGATGATCGCCGCCAGCGTCGCCGGCCGAGGGCGCCGCGAAGCGCTGGCGAAGTTGTGACCGGCGGCCATGGCCGCACAACGATGCCCGCGCGGCGCGCGTTCCGCCAGCCTGGCAAGCGAACGGCGGCGCTCCCGGGGGGAACGCCGCCGCTGCAAAGTCACTCGATGTCTTAGAACGCGTAGCTGATGCCGACCTTCGCCCGCCAGATCGACGACGACACGTTGACCGTGTTGTCCGACGCGAACGTCGTCAGGCCGTTCGCGTTGCTGAAGATGTAGCGGCCCTGGGCATCGACACCGCTCACCTGCGCCAGGTCCTGCACCCCGAAGAAGTTGCGGCGGCGGTTGATGTTCTTCGAATTGTCGATGAAGTTCAGGAAGTTGTCCATCGTGAAGAACAACCGCATGCGGTCTTCCACGCCGAACAGCCGGCCGGGGCCCGGCAGCTCCTGCGAGATCGACAGGTCGAGGTCGTCGAACCAGTCATTGGTGCAGGTGTTGCGCGGGATGCTGCGGCCGAGATACGGCCGGGCGCAGTCGAGCCCGTTCGCGAAATCGACCAGCGACTGGACCGCGGCGAGGTTCGAGGTCGGCGCGACGTTGGGGTCGTTGACCCCGGTCGGCAGGTAGATCAGCGCGCTGTCGTTGGTGGTCAGCCCGCCGAGCGTCGAGTTGAACACGTTGTTGCCGGTGAAGGTCAGGCTGTACGGCCGGCCGGCGCGGCCCACGTAGGTGAAGCCGAACCGCGTGCGGTAATCGCCGAAGAACTTCTCGGTGAAGGTCACGTTGGCGGTGATGTTGTGGCGGCTCTCGAAAAACCCGCGCGACACCTCGGGGTTCTGGCGGTCGAACGCGGCGGTCTGGCCGTAGTTCGAGCCGGCGGTCGAGTTGTACATGTTCCGCCGGTCGTTGGCGTTGGTGTACGCATACCCGAGCGAGAAGAACACCCCGCCGCCTTCGGTGAACACCCCGCGGTCGAAGTTCTTCGACAGGATCGCCGAGCCGATCCAGCTGTCGTAGGAATCGGCGTTGGTCAGCATCAGCTCGCCGCCGCGGCTGGTGCTGAGGCAGGCCGCGGTGAAGTTCGAATAAGTCGGCACCGGATCGATGCTGGTCAGCCGCGCGGTGCAGCCCGCGTTGCTCGGGTCGATCGCCCGGTAGATCGGGCGGCCGTCGATCGTGTAGCCGTTGAGCCCGGCGAGCGGATAGACCGCCTGCGCCAGATCGACCACGTTATACGGGTTGCGATACTTGCTGTAGATGAAGTCGGTGGCGAGGTTCCACCCGCTGAAGAACCCGGTGTCGGTGAAATTGAGGTCGGTCGTGAAGCCGATGTTGCCGCGCAGCACCGTCGGCATCTTGATGTTCGGATCGATCGACTGGGTGTTGCCGCGGAACTGCGCCGCGGCGGCCGAGCCGGCGGCGACGATGCACTGCGGCACCCCGGTGAACCGGCCGCTGGCATCGGTCACGCGGATCTGCCCGGTCGGGCAGCCGGCCGCCTGCGAGGTCGCCAGCGAGAGGTTGCCGCCGGTGTTCGAGAACGCGTTGGAGAACCACACCAGCGGATCGCCGCCCGAGAAAATGCCCACACCGCCATGCAGCTCGGCGCGCGAGAAGATCGCGAAATCGCCGAGGTCGTAGGTGAACCCCAGGCGCGGCATCAGCACGGGGTCGAGCTTGCTGAACCCGTTGGCGTTGGTGAAGCCGTAGCGGGTCAGGAAGTTCGGGTTCGCGGTCGGCTGGCCGCCATCGAACCAGTCGGTCCGCACGCCGAGCACGAGGCTCAGCCGGTCGGTCGCCTGCCAGTCGTCCTGCGCATAGACGGAGAACTGGCTGCGCTTGAAGATCGCCGCCGCGTCGTTGACGTCGCCGGTGGGGCTGAAGTTGCCGAACGCGCCCTCGGTCTGGCCGCCGACGATGTTGTTGGGCGTGGTGCTCGTCTGGTTGTTGCCGAGGCCGGGCGAAAGCAGGCCGTTGCGCAGGTCGGTGATGTTGCGGAACACCAGCGTGCCGGTCGCGTCCTGGGCGAACACGTTGTAGAGGTCCGCGAAGCTAGCCTCGAAGCCGAGCTTCAGGCTGTGCGCGCCGGCCTCCAGCTTGGCGAGCGCCCGGTAGTAGTCGATCTTGGTGCGCAGGTCGTTCGCGGTGCGCGAACGGCCGGGGCCGGCCTGCACCGCGCCGTTGGCGACGCCCCCGGTGTTGGGGATGCCGACGATGATGCGCGGGGTCGGGCTGCCGAGCTGCGCCTCACCGCCGCCGAACGGATCCTGGATATCCTGCACGAATGTGTGCGCATAGCGCAGCTCGGTCGAGAAGTTGTCGGTCCAGTTCGAATAGAGGCGGCCCGAGTAGTATTCGGAATCGGTTCCGCTGAGGTAGAACGTGTTGCGCCCGACGACCTGCGGCGAGCCCTGGCCGGTGAAGAAGTCGTCCGGCCGCAGCGTGGTCTCCTTGAGGTTCTGGTAGGTCGCCTCGAAGCGGTGATCGTCGGTGATCTGCAGGTCGGCGCGAACGAACCAGCGATCGTTCTTGTACGGCCGGCTGGTGACCAGGTCGCCGGTATCGATGCCGTACTGGCTCTGCAGCACCTGGCGGATCTCGTTGAACTGCGCGAGCGTCACGCCGGCGAGCTCGTTCGAGAAGCCGCCGCCCGCCGGGCCGTCGTCCTGCGACTGGCCGGCTTCCTGGTGCTCGTAGGCGCCGAACAGGAACAGCCGATCGCGGATGATCGGGCCGCCGAGCGTGGCGCCCCAGCGCTTGTCGGGTTCGATCGGATTGACCGGGCGGATCGTGCCGTTGTCGTCGAAATTGTCGGCGCGCAGGCCGTTGTCCGAATATTCGAAGAAGGCGCTGCCGTGATACTCGTTGCTGCCCGACTTGGTGACGACGTTGATCGCGCAGCCGGTGAACTGGCCGTATTCGACGTCGAACGGGGCGAACTGGACCTGCGTCTCGCGCACCGCGTCGTACGGGATCGGGGTGGACGAGCGCGAGGAGAAGCCGGTGTCGTTGAGGCCGAAGACATCGCCCTGCGCGATGCCGTCGACGGTAAAGGCGTTGCCGCGGTCGTTGCCGCCGAGGCACGAGATGCGGTCCTGGCCCGAGCCGCCATCGTCGCGGTCGAGGCTGACGCGCGGGTCGATGCGGATGATGTCGCGCACGTCGCGATTGAAGCTCGGCGCGTTCTCGAGCACCTCGGCGGTGAACGACTGGCCGGGGCCGACCGCGAGCTGGGTCACGCGGACGCGGGTGCCGGTGACGACGATCTCGCCCCCGCCGGCGGAGAGCGCGAAGGTCAGGCTGGTGTTGCCCTGGAGCGTGGTCTGGATGTCGTTGACCGTCTGGCCTTCAAACCCGTTGGCGTTCGCGGCGACGGTGTAGGGGCCGCCTGTGACGAGGCCGGTGGCGGCGAACCGGCCGCTGGCGTCGGTCGTCAGCTCGCGGCTGGCACCGGTGCGAGTGTCGGTGATGGTCACGGTCGCGCCGGCGAGCGGGTTGCCGGCATCGTCGTTGACGGTGCCTTCGATCCCGGTGGTGATCTGCTGCGCGAAGGCGGGCGCGGGGGCGACGGCCGCCGCGGCGGAGAGGCTGACGGCGCTCGCAGCCAGCAGATACTTGAGCTTCATGGAATGACGGTCCCTTACATTCGATGACGATCGATGGCGATGTGATGATGCCCGGCCATGCGCTGGTCGCTCCGGGTCGGCGCCTTGGCCAAGGCGGAAGATTTGTTGCGTTGCAATGACAAACCGATGCGGACTTTTCCACATCGTCGCGGCGCGCAGGCAACCGCTTGATTCGACAGGGTTACCCGATGTTGCGAGGATGCAACAACGGCTCACAATCGACTCGCTTGCGGGCGCACCGGCCCCCGCGGCGAATCAGGCCAGATTGATCTCCCGCAGCCGCTGCTGGAGGAACTCGTGGCTCGAGATTGGCTCCGGATGGTCGTCGGGGCGCGCGGGGTCGATGCAGCTCGGCAGGGTCTCGATGGTGAAATCGGGCCGGAAATGAAGGAAGAACGGCATCGAGAACCGGCTGCGATAGGCCGCCGCGCCCCTCGGATTGACCACCCGGTGCGTCGTCGAGCGCAGGCGGTGGTTGGTCAGCCGGTCGAGCATGTCGCCGATGTTCACCACCAGCGCACCCTCGGGCACCTCGATCGCCTTCCACTCGCCGCTCGCGGTGAGCAGCTCGAGCCCGGCTTCCTCGGCCCCGAGCAGCAGCGTGATGGTGTTGATGTCGCCGTGGGCCGCGGCGCGGATCGCACCCTCGGCCTGCGGCCCGTCGAGCGGCGGGTAGTGCAGCAGCCGCATCACCGAATTGCCCTCGGCGACCGTCGGCTTGAACCAGTCGGCCGCCAGCCCGAGGTGCAGCGCAATCGCCTCGAGCACCCGCTCGCCCGCCTTCTCGAAGGCGGAATAGAGCGCGGTGAAGGTCTCGCGGAAGCCGGCGACCTCGCTCGGCCAGACGTTGGCCGCCATGTACTGCGCGAGCGGGTGCCCCGCGGGCAGCTCGCGGCCGACGTGCCAGAATTCCTTGAGATCGTGCACCGCGGCGTCCTTCGCCCGCTCGGTGCCGAACGGCGTATAGCCGCGCGCGCCCCCGCCGCCGGGAATATGGTAGGCTCGCTTGGTCGCGTCGGGCAGCGCGAAGAACGCTTTCGAAAGCGTCTCCGCCCGGGCGATCAGATCGGCCGGAATCCCGTGGTCGCGGATCACCGCGAAGCCGTATTCGCGGAACGAGCGGCCGAGCTCGTCCGCGACTTCGGCGAGCGGGCGGGCGAGCGAGACGGAGGCGATGTCGGTCATGTCGAGCCTATCATGCGGGGAGGAACAGGCCGGCGAGCGCGGCGCTCATCAGGTTGGCGAGGCTGCCGGCGGCGAGCGCGCGCAGGCCGAGCCGGGCGATCACCGGGCGCTGGTTGGGCGCGAGGCCGCCGGTGACCGCCATCTGGATCGCAATCGACGAGAAGTTGGCAAAGCCGCACAGCGCGAAAGTCACGATCGCCCGGCTGCGCGGGTCGAGCGCCTCGGGCCCGAGCTGCCCCAGGTCGATGAAGGCGACGAATTCGTTCAGGACCATCTTGGTGCCGAACAGCCCGCCCGCGACCGGCGCCTGGTCCCACGGCACGCCGATGAGGAACATGACCGGGGCGAACAGCACCCCGAGCCCGGCCTGGAAGCTCCAGTTCTCGAAGCCGATCAGCCCGCCGACCCAGCCGAGGACCCCGTTGGCGAGCGCCACCAGCGCGACGAAGGCGAGCACCATCGCGCCCACCGCCACCGCCAGCTTGACCCCGGTCTGCGCGCCTTGCGCGGCCGCCTCGATCACGTTGGCCGGCTTCTGCCCCTCCTCGAAGGTCTCGGCCAGCGCAACTTCGTGCGGCTTGCCGCCCTCGACCAGCGCCGCCGGGCCCTCGGCGCTGATCCGCGCTTCGGGCAGTTCGATCTTGCCTTCGGTAACCGGCGCGGGCTCGGCGACGTCCGGCATGACGATCTTGGCCATCAGGATCCCGCCCGGGGCCGACATGAATGCCGCGGCGAGCAGGAACGGCAGGTATTCCTCGCCGAGCAGCCCGGCGTAAGCGGCGAGGATCGTCCCCGCGACGCCCGCCATGCCGACGGTCATCAGGGTGAACAGCTGGCTTTGCGACAGCGCCGCGAGATAGGGCCGGACCACCAGCGGGCTTTCCGACTGGCCGACGAAGATGTTCGCCGCCGCGCCCAGCGCCTCGACCCGGCTGACCCCGGTGACCCAGCCGATCGCCCCGCCGACCCAGCGGACGATCCGCTGCATGATCCCCAGGTGGTAGAGGATCGAGACCAGCGCCGCGAAGAACACGATCACCGGCAGCGCGCCCAGCGCGAAGGTGTTGGCGAGCGGGTTCTCGCGCCCGAACAGGAACGCGGTCCCCTCGTTAGCGTAGCTCAGCAGCGCCGCCACCCCGTCGGACATGCCCTGGATGCCGGCGACGCCCCACGGCGTGCGGAGCACGATGAAGGCGATCAGCGCCTGCAGCGCGAACGCCGCGGCGACCACGCGCAGGCGGATCTTGCGCTTCGCGTTCGATAGCGCAAACGCGATGGCGAGGATCGCGACGATCCCCAGAAGGCTGGCGACGACTGGCGGCATGGCCCTCCCGTTAGCCGCATCGACCTATGAGGGAAACCGGTTTCGCGGCGGCCTTTGCGCGCGCTTTCCTTTTCGCGGGCGGGCTGCCACACCGCGCTTCGCATGACCGATCCTTCCGCCAGCGCCGCCGTGCGCATCCCCCGCGCGCTGTTCGTCTACCTGCTGCTCTATGGCGGGATGACCGTCGTCGCCGGGGTCATGGCCTACAAGCAAGTCGCGCTGTGGCCGACCAGCCTGGCGGTCGAATCGGGCATTTTTGCGTTCCTGCTGCTGGTGGTGATCTCCAGCACCGTGGCGCAGCTCTATGGCGATGGGCTGGCGCGCAAGCTCGTCTGGTGGGGCTTCCTCCCGCTGCTGGTCTCCTCGTTGCTGATGCAACTGGTGCTGAACCTGCCCGCCTCGGCCGAGATGGTCGAGTTCCGGGCCGACGATCTCGCGGCGTTCGAGCGGGTGCATTCGCAGCTCTGGCGGGTGTGGCTCGCGGGCCCGGCCGCGTACATCGTCTCGCTGCTGCTCAACGTGTGGATCTTCTCGCGCCTGCGCGGCAACGGCGAAGGCGGCAGCACGATCGGCCTGATGGCGCGCGGGGCGATCGCCTCGGCGCTGAGCCAGGCGATCGATTCGGTGATCTTCATCACCCTCGCGTTCTACGGCGAGTTCGACATCACCAACCTGCTGATCGGCCAGGTGCTGGCCAAAGTGGCGCTGTCGTTCGTGCTGGTGCCGCCGCTGATCGTGCTGGGGGTCGGCCTCGCGCGCCGGCTCGATGCGCGCGCGCTCTGAGCCGGCCTAGCCGCTGACCAGCTCCTTCAGCGTCTTTTCGCTGAGCGGCTTGGTCAGTACCGGCACGTCGGGATCGAGCCCGGCGAGCAAGTGCGGCGCGGGGTTGCCCGTCATCAAGGCGATCCGGGTGTCGATCCGCTCCGCCGCCATCGCTTTGACGAGGTCGACCCCGGTCATCCCCGGCATCGTGATGTCCGACAGCACCAGCCGGATGCGCGGCGCTTCCTTGCGTAGCACCTCGAGCGCGGCGTGCCCATCGGGCGCGGCGGTGACCGCCATCCCCAGATCCTCGATCACGCTGGCGAGGATCGTGCGCACCAGGTCGTCGTCGTCGACCAGCAGCACCCGGTCGCCCGAGCTCAAGCTAGGCGCTTTCTCGGTTTCGCCGGCCCCTGGCTCGCCGTCCGGCTCCGCTTCGGGCCCGCACGCCTGCGCCGTCGGCAGCACGATCTCCACCCGGGTGCCGCCGTCCGGGGGCCGCTGAAAGGTCAGCGTGCCGCCAGACTGCTCGACGAAACCCGACACCATCGAAAGGCCGAGCCCGGTGCCCTTGCCCGCGGGCTTGGTGGTGAAGAACGGTTCGGTCACCTTCTCGATGATCGCGTCGGGAATGCCGGTCCCGTGATCGCGCACCGCGATGCGCAAGCGATCGGACGCGGTATCGTCGCGCGCCGCCAGCGCCACTTCGACCTCGACCGTGCCGCCATCGGGCATCGCGTCGCGCGCGTTGATGATCAGGTTGAGGATCGCCAGCGTAAGCTGCGACGGATCGGCGTAGAACTCGCAGTCGCCGCCCTCGGCTCGCCATTCGATCCGATAGTTGCGGCCCAGCGCGTGCTCGGCCAGCGGGAGCACCGACTGGCGCAAGTCGTCGGGATGCACGGCCAGCGGCAGCAAGGGCTGCTTGCGCGCGAACGACAGCAGGCTCTTGACCAGCGTCACGCCCTGCTGGGCGGCATGGCGCATCTGGGCGACGATCTGCTCGCCCTGCTCGTTCAGCTTGACCCGGCGGCCCAGCAGCTCGAGCCCGCCGAGGATCGCCGCCAGCAGATTGTTGAAATCGTGCGCGACGCCGCCGGTGAGCTGGCCGAGTGCGTCGAGCTTCTGCGCCTGGAGCAACTGGCTTTCGAGCACGCTCTGCTCGGTCACGTCGGTGATCGAACCGACCCAGGTATCCTCGCCGATGCGCACCGCCTGCTCGAGGAAATAGCGGGTCGAGGTCGAATCGGCCGCCCAGCGGTAGCGCACTTCGGCGCGGTCGCCCGGGCGCGCATCGGAGGCGTACGCGCGGGCGATCTCGGCCCGGTCGGCGGGCGGGATGTGCGCTTCCCACTGCGGATCGTCGAGCCGGGCGGCGGCGTCGCCCTCGGCCTCCGCCGGATCGTCGGTATCGCGCACCACCCGGCGGCGCAGGCCCCCGTCTTCGGAGTAGGACGCTTCGAACAGGATCACCGGAAGCGACTTCAGGATCGCCGCCTGGCGCAGCCGCGCGGCCTGCAGCTCGCGGTCGATCTCAAGCCGCTGCTGTTCGGCACGCAGCTTGGCGGCCTGCGCTTCGCGCTCGGCCCGGTTGCGCTCCTCGACCTCCTGGCGCAGGTTGAACAGGTCGACGAACACCGCCGTCTTCGAGCGCAGGATCAGAGCATCGACCGGTTTGAACACGTAGTCGACCGCGCCCATCTCGTAGCCTCGGACGAGGTGCTCGGTTTCCTTGTTGACCGCCGACAGGAAGATGATCGGGATGCGCGCGGTTTGCTCGCGGCTGCGGATCAGCCCGGCGGTCTCGTAACCGTCCATGTCGGGCATGAACACGTCGAGCAGGATCACCGCGAACTCTTCGTGCAGCAACGCCCGCAGCGCATCGCGCCCGGAGGAGACGGTGACCACCTCGGCGAGCGGCTCGAGCACCTCGCTCAAGGCCAACAAGTTGCGCTGATCGTCGTCGACGATCAGGATCTTGGCCTTCACCGGCTCGCGTGCCGGCGGCCTGCTGGCGCGCGCGGTCCGCTTCATGCCGCACGGTCCTGCGCCCGGGCGCGGCCGATCCACACCCGCACCAGCGCCAGCAGCAGGTCGATATCGACCGGCTTCGAGATATAGTCCGACGCGCCGGCATCGAGGCACTTCTGGCGGTCGCCCTTCATCGCCTTCGCGGTGACCGCGATCAGCGGCACGTGCGCGATCGCCGGGTTGGCGCGGATGCGGCGCATGGTCTCGTAGCCGTCCATCTCGGGCATCATGATGTCGACCAGCGCGATCGCGACGTCGGGGGTGCGTTCGAGGATCGCGATCCCCTCCGCGCCGCGCTCGGCGTGGAGGATCGCCGCGCCTTGCGCCTCGAGCACGCTGGCGAGCGAGTAGATGTTGCGGATGTCGTCGTCGACGATCAGAATCTTGACGCCGGCCAGCTCCTCCCCGGCGCGGGGCGCGGACTGTGCGCGGGCGCGGCCCGAGGCGGCGACCCCGGCGGTGGCGCAAGTCGACGATCGCGACACGCTCGGCGAGGATCCGTTCGTGCTGATCGTGGAAGACGATCCGACTTACGCCTCGATCCTGCTCGACCTGGCGCACGAGGCCGGGCT
>JBGSBH010000015.1:0-18449 GCA_041730635.1 Cypionkella sp. | reverse complement strand
CACCGAAAACGGGTGCCGCGCGCCTCCCTAGTGGGAAAACGCGCGCGCTAACAGGGGAACGGGGGTGCTTTGTCAAGCATCCGGCGGTCCCGAGGGCGGCACTCCGCCCGAGACGCGAAAAGAACGATGAAGATACACGAACTGATCACCACCACCGACGCGCTCGCCGACTTGTGCACGCGCCTCGCGCAAAGCGATTTCGTCACCGTCGATACCGAGTTCATGCGCGAGAACACCTACTGGCCCGAGCTGTGCCTGGTGCAGATCGCCAATACCGAGGAAGCCGCGGCGATCGACCCGCTGGCGGAAGGCATCGACCTCGCTCCGCTGCTCGATCTGCTGTGCGAGAACGAGGACGTGCTCAAGGTCTTCCACGCGGGCGGGCAGGATGTCGAGATCATCTACAATCTCACCGGCAAGACCCCGCACCCGATCTTCGATACCCAGATCGCGATGATGGCGCTCAGCCAGTCCGAGCAGATCGGCTATGCCAACCTCGTCGAATCGTGGCTCGGCATCACGGTCGACAAGGGGGCGCGCTTTACCGACTGGAGCCGCCGCCCGCTGACCGACCGCCAGATCGAGTACGCGATCGGCGACGTCACCCACCTCGCGCAGATCTTCCCCCGCATACTCAAGACGTTGTTCAAGACCGGCCGGGGGAGCTGGCTCGACGCCGAGATGGAGAAGCTCGCCGATCCGGCGAACTACGCCAACGACGCCGATAGCGCGTGGGAACGGATCCGCGCGCCGAGCCGCAATGCGGCGGTACTCGGTCGGCTCAAGGCGCTCGCCGCCTGGCGCGAGCAGGAAGCGCAGCACAAGAACATTCCTCGCGGGCGGATCATGCGCGACGAGACGCTGGCCGATCTCGCCAGCCACCCGCCGCGCCAGCAGGCCGATCTCGCCAAGGTTCGCGGGCTGTCGCCGGCGTGGAAAGACAACGACATCGGCAAGCGGCTGATGAAATGCCTCGAGAAGGCCGAGCCGCTGCCTGCCGATGAGATGCCCGACAAGCCCAAGCGCGGCGCGCCGCTGGGCAAGGAAGGGGTGTTGGTGGCCGACCTGCTCAAGCTGCTGCTCAAGATCCGCAGCCGCGAGATCGACGTCGCCGCCCGCTTGCTGACCCGCAGCGACGAGATGGAAGCGCTCGCCGCCGGAGTGCGCGACCTGCCGGTGTTGCAGGGCTGGCGCTACGAGGTGTTCGGCAAGGACGCGCTCGACCTCGTCGAGGGCAAGCTGGGCTTCGGGGTCGAGCACGGCCGACTCAAGATGACGCGGATCGAGGTGGGCGACGTGGCCGAGGCGCTGGCGGCCGAGTGAGGATCGTCTGACCACCTACCTCCCCACCATCAAGCAGCTTCAGTACCTCGTCGCGCTCCACGAGCACGGCCACTTCGGCCGCGCGGCCGATGCGAGCTTCGTTTCACAATCGACGCTGTCGGCGGGCCTGCGCGAGCTCGAGTCGCTGCTCGGGGTGACGCTGGTCGAACGCAGCCGGCGGGTGGTGCGCTTCACCCCGCTCGGCGAGCAGGTGGTGGCGAAGGCGCACCGCTTGCTGCGCGAGGCGGAGGAACTGTCGGACCTCGTTCAGGCCAGCGGCAAGCCGCTCGCCGGCGAGCTGCGGATGAGCGTGATCCCGACCATCGCCCCGTTCCTGCTGCCCCGCATGCTGCCGCGGCTGCGCCGCGAGCGGCCTCAGTTGAGGCTGTTCTTGCGCGAGGAGACCAGCGAGCACGCGGTCGAGAGCCTGCATCACGGCCGCGCCGACTGCGTGCTGTTGGCGCTGCCCTTCGCGACCGGCGAGGTCGAGAGCGCGCACATTGCCGATGACCGCCTCTACGTCGCGTTCCCCCACGGCGACCCGCGCGATCCCCCGGCGGAGATTCCGCCGGCGATGATCGACCAGAACCGGCTGCTGCTGCTCGAAGACGGGCACTGCCTGCGCGAGCACGCGCTGGCCGCCTGCAACCGGCCGGACCTGCGCGCCAGCGCGACGATGATCGGCACTTCGCTGCACACGCTGGTGCAGATGGTCGATAACGGGCTCGGGCTGACGATGCTGCCGCAGATGGCGATCGACGCGGGTATCCTGAACGGCACCGACGTCGTCGCCCGGCCGCTCAAGGGCAAGGCGCCGAGCCGCGAGATCGCGCTCATCTGGCGCAAGAACAGCCCGCGCGGCGACGAGTTCAGGCTGCTCGCGGACGAGCTGCGCGCGGGTTAGCCGCCGGCGCGTCAGTCCATGTGCTTGAGCCCGACGCGCAAGTAATCCCAGCCGGTCACCAGCGTCAGGATCGCGGCCCCCCACAGGGTGGTCAGGCCGACGGTGTGCGGCACGTTGGCGGCGATACCGGCGACCGTCACCGTCCAGTCCGGCAACCCGCGCCCGAGGATCAGCGCCCCCAGCGCGACGAGCTGGAAGGTCGTCTTCCACTTCGCCAGCTTGGATACCGGCATCGACACCTGCAGCCCGCCAAGGAATTCGCGCAAGCCCGACACGGCGATCTCGCGCGCGAGGATTATCAGCCCGGCGACGACGTGGAGGTCGTGCACGTACGGGCCCCACAGGACCCCTTGCGCGGCGAGCACGAGGATGACCGTCGCCACCATGATCTTGTCGGCGATCGGATCGAGGAACACGCCCAGCCGCGAGACCGCCCCGCTGGCGCGGGCGAGGTAACCGTCGAAGTAGTCGGTCACCCCCATCACGCAGTAGAGCACGAATGCGAGCAGGTAGCCGGTCTCCCACTCGCGCCACCACATCAGGTAAGCCAGCAGCGGCAGCGCGACGATCCGGCTGAGCGTCAGCAGATTGGGCAGCGTGAGCACGGCCGGGGCCCTAGCCGAGCACAGGCGCGGGCGCAAAACCCTTGTCGCGCCCGCGCCGCCCGCTTACCTGCCGGCTTCGAAGTGACCGGCAAGGACGCGCATGACCGTTACCACGCACATGCTGCGCCGCCGGCGCTTTCTGCCCCTGTTCATCACCCAGTTGCCCGGCGCGTTCAACGACAACCTATACAAGACCGCGATGGTGCTGTTCGTGGTCTACAGCGTCTACAATTCGGAAGAAGCCGAAGGGATGTTCAGCGCGGTCGCCAGCGCGGTGTTCATCCTGCCCTTCTTCGTGCTTTCGGCGCTCGCCGGCCAGCTCGCCGACATGCGCGACAAGGCCCGCATCATCCGTATCGTGAAGGCGGCCGAGATCGCGATCATGGGCGTCGGCGGCACCGGCCTGCTGCTCGCGTGGCAGGGGATCGGCACCGATACTGTGGCGATCCCGCTGCTGCTGCTCGCGCTGTTCGCGATGGGTGTTCATTCGACATTCTTCGGGCCGATCAAGTACGCGATCCTGCCGCAGCACCTCGAGGAACGCGAAGTGCTGGCCGGCACCGGGCTGGTCGAGGCCGGCACCTACATCGCGATCCTGTTCGGGACGATCCTCGCCGGCTGGATCCCGGTCGAGGCGGCGGCGGTGGCCGTGGTGCTGACCGCGATCGTCGGCTACCTCGCCGGCCGCCAGGTGCCCCCCGCACCGGCGCAGGGCGCGGTCGAGCCGCTCGACTTCCACGTCGTGCGCAGCTCGATCGCGCTGGTGCGCAACACCAGCCACGACCGGCGGGTGTTCCTTGCGATCATGGCGATCAGCTTCTTCTGGACCATCGGGGCCGTGCTGTTCATCCAGTTCCCGCCGCTCGCCAAGAACGTGCTGACCGCCAGCAAGGAAGTCGCCAGCCTGTTCCTGGTGATCTTCTCGATCGGTGTCGCAATCGGCTCGGTCTCGGTCAACGCGCTGCTCAAGGGGACGGTCTCCGCGCGCTATTCGCCGCTGTCGGTAATCGCGATGGGGGGGTTCGTGCTGGCCTTCTACCTCGTATGCCGGACCTGGGCGGCGGAGACCGACGGCACGCTGCTCAATGTCGGCGAGTTCGTCGCGCACCCGGGCGCCATCCCGCTGCTCCTCAGCCTGCTCGGGATCGCCATCTCGGGCGGCATGTTCGTGGTGCCGCTTTACGCCTTCCTGACCACTTTCGTGCCCAAGACGCAGACCGCCCGGACGATCGCGGCGAACAACATCGTCAACTCGGGCGCGATGGTGGTGGGCTCGCTGCTGGCGACCGGGCTCAGCGCGGTCGGCCTGGCGATCGTCCACCATCTGCTGCTGACGGCGGCGATGTGCCTGGTCTCGGCGTGGTTAGGGCTGCTCCTGCTGCGCGCCGAGCGCGCGGCACAAGGCTAGACGATGAACACCGTGACCGCGGCGAGGCAGGCGAAGTAGGCGCCGGCAAAGCCGTAGACATCGTCGCGACTGATCGCCCAGCTCGGCCGTTCGACCCGCACTCGTGTGCCGCGGCAAACATGCGGCGGGAGCGAGGCCCGGAAGGGGTGGCGGGCCTGTTCGTCGGTGAGCACAAGGGAGCGTCGCATGATGCGGTGTTAACGCTCTGGAAACCATCGCGCTTCCCGGATTTGCGCAGCTGTCGCGGCATGGGACGTTAAGGCTGTCCGTTGACTATGAGGCCGGCCGCGCGGCCATCGCCAGCACCTCGCGCCATTCGTCCTCCCGCACCTCGCAGACCGACAGCCGCGAGTGGCGCGCCAGCTCCATCTGCGACAGCTTTGGGTTGGCCTTGACCTCCGCCAGCGACACCGCGCGCGGCAGCTTCTCTTCGGGCACGACCTTCACCGATACCCACTTGCCGCCGGGGTCGGTGGGATCGGGAAAGCCGGACACGCTGATCCGCACCACGCCGACGATTTCCTTGCCGATGTTGGAATGGTAGAAGAAAGCGCGGTCCCCGACCGCCATCGCGGCGAGGTTGTTGCGGGCTCGAAAATTGCGCACCCCGTCCCACGTGCCCTCGCCTTCGCGCACCAGGTCGTCCCAGCCATAGACGTCGGGTTCGGATTTCATCAGCCACCAGCGCATCGCTTGCCGCTCCTTCGGCTACCGCAAGTCGCCCCAGCGGCGCCTTAACTCAATTTTCAGCGACATAGGCGATGACGCGCGGTGCGCAAATTCAAGGGGGCCGCTGTGACGAGGGGCGAAGATATCCTCGAACCCGGATCGAATCGGCTCGGCCGGGCGGAGCGGGATATCGTCGCGCTCGGCATCGCGATCGCGGCGATGGTCCTGTTCGTCGCCACCGGTGGGATGGTCCTGCCGCAGGCGTTGCGCTCGGCGATGGGGTTCGGCGCCGCGCCCGACCCGCTGCTGGTCAGCGTGCTGCTGCTCAACATCGCGCTGGTGATCTTCGGCTGGCGCCGTTACGTCGAGCTGACCGCCGAGATCGCCGAGCGGCGCAAGGCCGAAGAGCTGGCCCGCCGCCTGGCCGAGATCGACCCGCTCACCGGCAGCCTCAATCGGCGCAGCATCGGCCCCGCCACCGACGCCCTGCTGGCGCAGGCCCGCGCCGACGGCCGCGCGGTCGCGTTCGTGGTCATCGATCTCGACAACTTCAAATCGGTCAACGACCTCAACGGCCATGCCGCGGGCGACGCCTTGCTGGTCGCCACCGCCGAGCGCATTCGCGCGCTGCTCCCGCGCGACGCGCTGCTCGCGCGCCTGGGCGGCGACGAGTTCGCCTGCGTGACCCCCTACGACCCGCGCTCGCCCGACCGGATCGATCAGTTCGCCAGTCTGATCATCGAACGGGCCTCGCAACCGGTCGAGCACGACGGGCTCTCTCTCGAGGTGACGGTCTCGGTCGGTCTCAGCACCGATCTGATGCACTCGGGCGCGATCGATGCCGATGCCGATGCGAGCGCGCTGATCCACCGCGCCGACATCGCGATGTTCCACGCCAAGAAGAAAGGCCGTGGCCGTTACTTCTGGTTCGAGCCGTCGATGGAGAGCGAGCTACGCCTGCGCAGCGAGCTCGAGAGCGGCGTGCGCCGCGGCATCGCGGCGGGCGAGTTCGTCCCGTTCTACGAGCAGCAGGTCGATCTCGACACCGGCGAGATTACCGGGTTCGAGATGCTGGCGCGCTGGCAATCGCCGACCCTGGGGCTGGTCAGCCCCGACGTGTTCATTCCGATTGCCGAGGACATCGGGCTGATCGCCGAACTCAGCGAGCGCCTGATTGACCAGGCGCTGGCCGATGCGCGCGAATGGGACCCCCGCCTGACGCTCTCGGTCAACATCTCCCCGGTGCAACTGCGCGACCCTTGGTTCGCGCAGAAGATCCTCAAGCTGCTCGTCAAGCACAATTTCCCGCCGCATCGGCTCGATATCGAGATCACCGAAAGCTGCCTGCACGAGAACGTCGGCGCGGTGCGCTCGATCATCACCAGCCTGCGCAACCAGGGTGTCACGATCAGCCTCGACGATTTCGGCACCGGCTTCTCGAGCCTCGCGCAATTGCGCACGCTGCCGTTCGACCGGCTCAAGATCGACCGCAGCTTCGTTTCCGAGATCGACGAGATCGAGAACAGCGACAAGCTGGTGCGCGCCATCGTCTCCCTGAGCGACGGGCTCGACCTGCCGATCACCGCCGAAGGGATCGAGGATCCCAAGGTGCTCGAGCGGCTGCGCACGATGGGCCGGCTCAAGGGCCAGGGCTATTACTACGGCCGGCCCGAGACGAGCGAGGCGGTCCGCGCGCGGCTCGCGGCGGCCGGGCTGCTGGTGGCGGAGGCAGCGCCTGTGGGGCGCGCGCAGGAAACCTCGGCCGGACAGCGGCGCGCGGGCTGACGCATACTGGACGCGGGCCCCGCCCCCGCATAGAGCCCGCACGGCGATGCGGGTCCCCTTCATCAAGATGCACGGCCTCGGTAACGACTTCGTCGTGCTCGACGCGCGCGCCGACGCGCGGCCGCCGGTCGGCCGGGCGATGGCCGCCGCGCTCGCCAACCGGCGGACCGGGATCGGCTGCGACCAGCTGATCCTGCTCGAACCCTCGGCCGCGGCCGATTTCCGGATGCGGATCTTCAACGCCGACGGCGGTGAGGTCGAGGCGTGCGGCAACGCCAGCCGCGCGGTGGCCATCCTGCACGGCACACCGGCCCGGGTGGAGACCGCCGGCGGCACCATCGCGGTCGAGCCCACCGGCCACGGCGCTCGGATCGACATGGGAGCGCCGGTGTTCGGATGGGACGAAATCCCGCTTGCCTACGCGATGGACACCGCGGCGATGCCGGTCGCGTGGGACGGGCTCGAAACCCCCATGGCGCTGCGCGTCGGCAATCCGCACGTGGTGTTCTTCGTGCCCGATGCCGAAGCGGTGCCGCTGGAGAAGCTCGGGCCCGAGATCGAGACCGATCCGCTGTTCCCCGAACGGATCAACGTGATGGTCGCGCAAGTGACCGGGCCGGCCGACATCGTGCTGCGCCCGGGGGAACGCGGCGCGGGCCTGACCCGCGCCTGCGGTACCGGCGCCTGCGCGACCGCGGTGGCGGCGATCCGGCGTGGCCTCCTCGGCGGGCGCGCCGCGACGGTGCGGCTCCCCGGCGGCCCGCTCGAGATCGAATGGAACGCCGATGGCCGCATCGCGATGACCGGACCCGCCGCGGAAAGCTTTCGCGGGAGCTTCGACTGGGGCGATTTCGCGTGAGCGCGGAGATTGTATCGCTCGGTTGCCGGGTCAATCTGGCCGAAGGCGAGCGCCTGCGCGCACTGCTCGCCGGGGCTGGCAATACGGTGGTGATCAACTCGTGCGCCGTCACCGCCGAAGCAGTCCGCCAGACCCGCCAGGCGATCCGCCGCGCGCGCCGCCAGCGGCCGCATGCGCGCCTGCTGGTGACGGGGTGCGCCGCGGAGACCGACCGCGCGGCAATCGCGGCGATGCCCGAAGTCGATGGGCTTGTGGCGAATGCCGCGAAGCTCGATCTGCGAGCATGGAACGCGCCCGCCTCCCCAGTGACGCCGACGGCACGGCGGACCCGCGCATTCGTGGCGGTGCAGAACGGGTGCGATCACGCCTGCACCTTCTGTGTCATCCCGCAAGGTCGCGGACCGAGCCGCTCGCTGCCGGTCGCCGAAGTCATCCGCGCGGTCGAAGCCGACCTCGCGGGCGGGGCGGCCGAGGTCGTGCTGACCGGGGTCGATCTTACGAGCTGGGGCCACGACCTCCCCGGCGCCCCCACGCTCGGCGTGCTCGCGGGGGCACTCCTCGCGGCCTTTCCTGCCCTTTCCCGGCTGCGGCTGTCGTCGGTCGATGGAGCCGAGATCGACCCCCAGCTCGAGGAGCTGATTGCCGGCGAGCCGCGGGTCATGCCGCACCTGCACCTCTCGCTGCAACACGGCCACGACCTGATCCTCAAGCGAATGAAGCGCCGCCACCGTCGCGCCGATGCGCTGGCGCTGGTCGCCCGCCTGCGCGCCCGGCGGCCGGAAATCGCCATCGGCGCGGACCTTATCGCCGGGTTCCCGACCGAGGACCAGGGACACCACGCGTCCAACTTGTCGATCGTCCGCGAGCTGGGCGTCGTCCACGGGCACGTGTTCCCCTACTCGCCCCGGCCCGGGACGCCGGCCGCGCGCATGCCGCAAGTCGAACGCGCGGCCGTGCGCGGGCGCGCGGCCGAGCTGCGCGAGACCGTCGCCGAAATGCGCGGCGCGTGGCTCCGCTCGCTCGTGGGGCGGCCGCTCGCCGTTCTCGCGGAGCGCGACGGGACCGGGCACGCTCCGAACTTCGCGCGCGTGGCGCTGCCGGAAGGCGCGATGCCCGGGCATACGATCACCGTCGCCCCGTCGCGCGTCGAGCGGGGATTGCTCGCGTGACCGGGCCGAGCTGGACCGAGCGGCTGTTCGGCGGTTTCCGCAAGACGTCGGAACGGCTGAGCGAGAACCTCACCGCGGTGGTCGGCACCGCACGGCTGGACGACGCGACGCTCGACGATGTCGAGGATGCGCTGATCGTGTCCGACCTCGGCCCGGCCGCGGCGCGGCGCATCCGCGAGCGCCTGGCCGAGAAGCGCTTCGGCCTGGGCGTCACCGAGCGCGAGCTCAAGGAAGCGGTCGCCGAGGAGATTGCCGCCATCCTCCGCCCCGTCGCAAAGCCGCTCGAGATCAGCGCCTTTCCGCGGCCGCAGGTGATCCTGGTCATCGGGGTCAACGGCAGCGGCAAGACTACGACCATCGCCAAGCTCGCGCACTGGCTGCAGGAAGAGGACTACGCGGTGATGCTCGCCGCCGGCGACACCTTTCGCGCCGCCGCCATCGGCCAGCTCGCCACTTGGGCCGAGCGGATCGGCGCGCCGATCGTCAAGGGGCCCGAAGGCGGCGATCCGGCCTCGATCGTGTTCGACGCGGTCAAGGAAGCGACCGCCAAGGGCACCGACGCGCTGATCGTCGACACCGCCGGCCGGCTGCAGAACAAGCGCGAGCTGTTGGACGAGCTCGCCAAGATCCGCCGCGTGCTCGGCCGCCTGAACCCGGACGCGCCGCACGACGTTGTGCTCGTGCTCGATGCCACGAACGGGCAGAACGCGCTGTCGCAGATCGAGATTTTCAAGGAGGTCGCCGGGGTGACCGGGCTGGTGATGACCAAGCTTGACGGGACGGCGCGCGGCGGCGTGCTGGTCGCGGCGGCCGAGCAGTTCGGCTTGCCGATCCATGCGATCGGGGTGGGCGAAAAGCTCGACGACCTGCGCCCGTTCGATCCCGACCTCGTCGCCCGCGTCATCGCCGGGGTCGCCTGATGGCCGAGACCGCGCGCAAACCTTCCGGCTGGCTCAACGTGGCTGTCGACTACGGCCCGATCCTGGTGTTCTTCCTGGTCTACAAGGGGCTCGCCCCGTCCGACGGCTCGCCGGGCTCGGAGATCATGGCGGTGGTCCGCAGCACCGGCGCGTTCATCGTCGCCGCTCTCCTCGCGCTCGCCTTCTCCAAGTGGAAGCTCAAGCGCATCTCGCCGATGCTGTGGCTGTCGACCGCGCTGATCGTCGGCTTCGGCGCGCTGACCATCTGGCTGCGCGACGAACGCTTCATCCAGATCAAGCCGACGGCGATCTACGCGATGTTCGCCGCCGCACTGCTGATCGGTTGGCTGCGCGGCAAGGCGCTGCTCCAGGTTCTCCTCAAAGCGGCGTTCGAGGGGCTCGATCAGCAGGGCTGGCTCAAGCTCAGCCGCAACTGGGGACTGTTCTTCGTAGTCCTGGCGTTGCTCAACGAGGCTTTGCGCGCGTACCTCAGCTTCGGCGACTGGCTGTGGGCCAAGCTGTGGGTGTTCATGCCGCTGTCGTTCCTGTTCACCTTCAGCCAGATCCCGATGCTGCTGCGCCACGGCCTCGCCGCCGAGGGCTTGCGCGAGGAGGAAGGCACTCCTCCACCGCCGTAAGGGCTCAGCGGTTGCATTTTACCCACGAATGCGCGCAACATCGCCCTCTGACGGTCGCGCAGTCGGAGTGGGGAACGCACATGGCCAAGTTTTTCGGAAATCTGCATCTGGTGTTGGTCGCAGGACTGGTGCTCGCGGTGGTGGTGATCGCCGCATTCGCCGGCTGGACGGGCGACGATCCGCGCTCGCTCAGCGACGACGTCTTCCGCTGGCTGCACACGTTCTTCGGCATCCTGTGGATCGGCCTGCTCTACTATCTCAACTTCGTGCAGGTCCCGACGATGCCGAACATCCCGGCCGAGCTGAAGGCCGGGGTCACCGGGCATATCGCGCCGCGGGTGTTCTTCTTCTTTCGCTGGGCGGCGGCGATCACCGTGCTGCTCGGCCTGATCATCGCCTTCCACAACGGCTATGCGATCGACGCGCTGACCTTCCAGGGCGAAGGCGCCGACGGGGTCAACATGATCGGGCTCGGCATGTGGCTCGGCCTCATCATGGCATTCAACGTGTGGTTCATCATCTGGCCGGCGCAGCGCAAGATCCTCGGGCTGGCGGAAGCGAGCGCGGAGGAAAAGGCCCGGCTCGCCCCGCGCGCGCTCGCGGCCAGCCGCACCAACCTGCTGCTGTCGCTGCCGATGCTCTATTGCATGGTCGGCGCCAACCTCGGCTGACGCCGCACGGGCGGCGCGGGCCGGCCGCGCCGCCTCATTCGTCGACGTAAGGGCGCAGCTTGGCCATCAGCGCGGCGATGCGCTGTGCGGCCTCGGTAAAGGTCGCGACATCGGCGCGGTTGTTGTTGCCGCGCGCTTCCTTGGCCGCCTCGGCATAGCCTTCCATGTCCGCCTCGAGCGCGTCGAGCAGCATCTCGATCTCTTCGGAAGTCAGCTTGAGCGTAATCGTTTCGGCCATCTTGTTTTCCTAGATCTCTACCTGGCTGCCGAGCTCGACCACGCGATTGGTGGGCAAGCGGAAGAATTCCATCGCGGTCGCCGAGTTGCGTAGCATCCACGCGAACAGCTTCTCGCGCCATATCGCCATGCCGGGCCGCTTGGCCGCGATCAGCGTCTGGCGGCTGAGGAAGAAACTGGTCTGCATCATGTCGAACAGCCCGCCGCACCCTTCGAAACGGTTCAGCACCGATGGCAGGTCGGTCTCCTCGTGGAACCCATATCGCAGCACCATACGATAGAACCCGTCGCCGAGGTCGCGCAGCTCGACCCGCTGATCCTCGGCCACATAGGGCACGTCCTCGATCGCCACGGTCAGCACGATGACCCGCTCGTGGACCACTTTGTTGTGCTTGATATTGTGCAGCAGCGCCGAGGGTACGCCCTCGCGCGATGACGACATGAAGATCGCGGTGCCTGGAACCCGGGTTGCGCTGCCTTTGGCGCTCTTGGCGAAGATGCCGATCGGCATCGAGCCTTCGGCCATCGAGGCGCGCATCAGCGCGCGCCCCCGCGACCAGGTGGTCAGCAAGGTGAAGATCAACGCGCCCATCACCAGCGGCACCCAGCCCCCGTCGGGCACCTTGATCAGGTTCGCGCCGAGATACGCCATGTCGACGACGATGAACACCGCGACCAGCGGCAGCGCCTTCCAGGCCGGCCAGCGCCACAGCGACAGCAGCACCGCGGCCATCAGGATGGTGTCGATGAACATCGCCCCGGTCACCGCGATACCGTAGGCCGCGGCGAGGTTGCTCGAGGAGCGGAAGAACAGCACTAGCACCAGCACCATCACCATCAGCCCCCAGTTCACCACCGGGATGTAGATCTGCCCCGCGGCGGCGGCGCTGGTGTGCTTGATCTGCATCCGCGGGATGAAGCCGAGCTGGATCGCCTGGCGGGTCAGCGAGAACGCGCCCGAGATTACCGCCTGGCTGGCGATGATCGTCGCCGCCAGCGCGAGGAAGGTGACCGGAATGCGCGCGATCTCGGGGATCATCAGGAAGAACGGATCCTTGATCAGCTCGCGTGCCTCGGGCCCCGGGGCGGTGAGGACCATCGCCCCCTGCCCCATGTAGTTGAGCATCAGCGAAGGCAGCACGTAGACCAGCCAGCTGCCGCCGATCGGCTTGCGACCGAAATGCCCCATGTCGGCATAGAGCGCCTCGGCCCCGGTCACCGCCAGCACGACGCTGCCCATCGCCACGAAGGCCCGGAAACCGTCGGCGATGAAGAAATTGACCGCGTTCAGCGGATTGAGCGTCTCGAGGATGATCCCCGGCATGGTCACGACATACATCGTGCCGAGCACCGCCAGGGTCGCGAAGTAGGTCACCATGATCGGCCCGAACAGCTTGCCGACCCGCTCGGTCCCGCGCGACTGGATCGCGAACAGCGCGAACAGGATGCCCACTGCGAGCGGCACGATCCACGCCTTGAACCCGGGATGGACGTATTGCAGGCCCTCGGTCGCCGAGAGCACCGACATCGCCGGGGTGATCATCGAATCGCCGTAGAACAGCGCGGTGGCAAACACCCCGAGCAGGACCAGCGGCCCGGTCCAGCGGGCGCCTTCGCTTTTGCGGCTGATCAGCGCCAGCAGCGCCAGGCTGCCCCCCTCGCCCTTGTTGTCGGCACGCATGATCGTCAGCACGTACTTGAAGGTGACGACGATCATCATCGACCAAAACACGAGGCTGAGCACCCCGTGGATGTGCACCGGATCGACCTGGATGCCGGGCACGTCGCCGTGCGAGGCGAACGTTTCGCGAAACGCGTAGATCGGGCTGGTGCCGATATCGCCGAACACGACGCCGATGGCGCCGACCGCCAGCTTGAGCTTGGCGGCGGTGGACCTGTCGCCGGGAGCGCCGTGCGCGGCCGCCTGGCTCATCGAGACTCGATCCTTGGCATGAAGGCGGCGGCGCTTAGCACCGGCTGCACCGCCCCGCAATCGAGCCCGCGCCAGCGCGGAAAAGCGCGTCCCCTAACGGGCCGGCGCGCCGCGCGATTCCTGGGCCGCCGTTGACGCCTGGTCGCTGGTGAAACCCTGTGACCTTCGTTTGCCGTTTCCCCTCGGCAGGGCCCCGGTCGCCCACGCCGCCCGGTGTGACCTTAGCGGCCTGGGGTTCGACGCCTCGCTGCTTGGCGGTCCGCAGCGGGAAAGGAGGAGCGGTCAGGGGCATCGACATGGTGGAGCACAACGCGTCGCCTGTAGGAAAATGCTTTCGATCGCTCCGGCGTCTTTACTGTCCGGCGCCCGCGCCGATCATCGCGTCGAGCCGGGCGAGCCGTTCCTCGAGCCCCGCCCGCCATTCGGCGTCGGCCGGCGCGCGGGCGAGCAGATCGGCCCATACCCCGCGCGCCTGCGCCAGCCGGCCGTTTCGGATCAGCGCGATGCCCAGAAAGAAGCCCGGTCCCGGGTGCGCCGGGTCGACCCGCTCGGCGCGCTCGTAGGCAAAGAGCGCCGCCGGGGTCAGTTGCCCGCCGGCGTGCTCGGCGAGCGCATTGGCGAGCGCCAGCCAGGCTTCCTGGTCGTCGGGGTTGTCGGCGAGCGAGCCGCGCAGGATGCCCGCGGCGTCGGCGTACTGCCCGCGGCGCGCGAAGCCGTCGGCCACGGTCACGAAGCGACTGGGCGGGGTCGGCCCGTAGATCGCGCGGCGCGCCTCGACCAGTTCGGCGCTGCCTTCGGGGATCAGCCGAGCTGCAGCCTTCGGCGCCCCGGCCTGCCCGGGCGAACCCTCGAGCGCGTAGCCGGCGAGGCCGAACATCAGCGCGGCGCCCAGCAGCGCCCAGCCGCCGCGTGGCAGCCGCAGCGCGAAGACCGCGAAGGCAAACGCCGCGGCAGCGAGCGCGATCAGGGGGATGAAGCTCATCGCCGGCTGCCGAACCGCCGCCAGAGCAGCAGCGCGGCGAGCGCCAGCAGCACCAGCGGGCCGAGGTACAACGGCCACGTCGTGCGGCTGACCACCGGCGCGTAGCTGACGTAGTCGCCGTAACGCTCCATCATCCACGCGCGGATCGCCTCCGGTTCCTCCCCGGCGGCGATGCGCACGCGCACCTGGTGGCGCATGTCGCCGGCCATCGGCGCGTCGCTGTCGTGGATCGACTGGCTCTGGCACTTGAGGCAGCGCAGCTCTTCCATCAGCCCGCGCGCGCGCGCTTCCATCGCGGGGTCTTCGAGTTGGCGGTAGGCGTAGGGGGCCGGCGGCATGCTGTCCTGCGCGGCGAGCGGGGCGGCGAGCAGCAGCGCAAAGAACGCTACGAGGTGTTTCATCGGCTCGCCTCGCGCAGCTTCTCGAGCAGCAGCGGCACGTGCTCCGGCCGGATATCGCCGATGTGCTGGTGGCGAATGATTCCCGCGCCATCGACGACAAACGTCTCGGGCACGCCCGAGCTGCCGATGGCGAGCTGGACCTCGCTGAGGTCGTCGGCGCCGATCCGCTCGAACGGGTTGCCGTGCTCGCCGAGGAACGCGGCAACGTCCTCGGGCCGGTCGCGCACAGCCACTCCGACGATCGGGGCGCCGGCGCGCTTGAGCGCCATCAGTTGCGGCGCTTCGGCGATGCACGGCACGCACCAGCTCGCCCAGATGTTGACCAGCTTGGCGCGCCCATCCTTGAGGGCGGCCTGGGCAAGCCCCGGCCGGTCCGCGCTCGCGGGGCGGAGAGCGAACGCCGGCATCGGCTTGCCGATCATCGCCGAATCGACGAACTCGTCCTTCGGCTGGGTGAGCTGGTAGGCCGCGACGCCGAGGAACAGCGCGAACAGCGCCAGCGGCAGGAAAAAGCGCCAATGCCTCATGCGCGCGCCTCCGCCCGCCGCGCGGCCGCCTTGCGTTGAACAAAGCGGCGCCGCAGATCGCCCTGCACCCGGCCGAGCAGCGCCAGCGCGCCGCCGAGCGCGATCATCAGTCCGCCGTACCAGATGAAGGTGACGAACGGCTTCCACCACAGCCGCACTTGCCAGCGCTCGCCGTCCGCCGCCTTGCCGAGCACCGCGTAGAGCTGGCCGTTCCACCGCGTCGCCAGCGCGCTTTCGGTCGTTTCCTGCGGCGGCGACCAGAAGCTGCGCGCCTGCGGATGGAGCCCGATCGGTGCACCCCCGTGGTAGCGGGCTTGCATCACCCCCTCGAGCGCGGTCCAGTTCTGTCCCGCCACCGGGTCCACCGCCGCGAGCGTCACCCGCCAGGGGCCGACCTCGGCAGTCTCCCCGGTGCGCAGCGCGACGAGCTTCTCGCGGGCGAACGCGCTGTCGCTCGCCATCCCGAACAGCGCGACCGCGATCCCGAGATGGGCGATCACCATCCCCCAGGTGGCGAGCGGCAGGCGCCGGAGGTCGCGCCCGCGCAGCGGCAGCAGGCTGGCGACCGCCAGCCCGGCCGCAAGCACGAGGCCGATCAAAGGCAGGACACCGATGCTGCCGGTCGCGAACACGCCGACGGCTGCCGCCAGCGCCGCAAGGCCCGCCCAAATCAGCGGCCGGCGCACGCGGGCGAAGTCGTCGCGCCGCCAGCGCAGCAGCGGTCCGGCCGCCATCACCAGTAGCATCGGCACCACGAACACCGCGCCGACCGGATCGAAGTACGGCGGCCCGACCGAGACCTGCACCCCCATCGCCTCGGTCAGCAGCGGGTAGAGCGTGCCCAGCAACACCACGCCGAGCAGCGCGGAAAGCAGCACGTTGTTGACCACCAGCGCGCCTTCGCGGCTGACCGCGGCGAACTTCTCGCCTTCGGCGATCGTGTTCGCTCTGAGGCCGAACAGCGCCAGTGCGCCGCCGATGTAGATCGCCAGCAGCGCGAGGATGAAGCTTCCGCGCTCGGGATCGACCGCAAAGGCGTGGACGCTGGTGAGAATGCCCGAGCGGACGAGGAACGTGCCGACCATGCTCATCGAGAAAGCGACCACGCCGAGCATGATCGTCCACGCGCGCAAGGCGTCGCGGGCCGCCAGCACGCTCGCCGAATGGAGCAGCGCGGTCGCCGCCAGCCACGGCATCTGCGAGGCGTTCTCGACCGGATCCCAGAACCACCAGCCGCCCCAGCCGAGCTCGTAGTAGGCCCAGTAGCTTCCCGCGGTGATGCCGATGGTGAGGAACAGCCAGGCGCCGAGCACCCACGGGCGCATCGCGCGGGCGAACTCGGGGGTCACCTGCCGCGTCAGCAGTGCGCCCACCGCGAAGCTGAAGGCGACCGACAGCCCGACATAGCCGAGGTAGAGCGTGGGCGGGTGGAACGCGAGGCCGATGTCCTGCAGCAGCGGGTTGAGCCCCTGCCCTTCGGCCGCGGGCACCGGCAGCCGCTCGAACGGGTTCGAGCTCAGCAGCAGGAAGGCATAGAAACCGAGCGCGACGAAGCCTTGCGCGGCGAGCGTGGCCTGCATCGTGCGCTCGGGCAGGCGCCGCTCGACGAGCGCGATCAGCGCCCCCGCCCCGCTCATCACGGTGACCCACAGCAGCATCGAGCCTTCGTGATTGCCCCAGGTGCCGGCCAGCTTGAAGATCAGCGGCTTGTCCGAATGCGAGTGCGTCGCGACGAGCTTCACCGACAGGTCGGTCACGTAGAACAGCCACACCAGCAGCGCGAACGACAGCGCGGCGAGCAAACCCTGCAGGATCGCTGCTGGCCGCACCAGCGCGGCCAGCTCGCCCTCTCCGCCCGCGCGCACCGCGCCGAAGCCGGCGACCAGCTGCAGCGCCGCGAGCGCGGCCGCGAGCCACAGCGCGGCATGACCCAGCTCGGCAATCATTGTGTGGTCTGCGCCACCGCCGCCTTCTTCTGCGCCTCGGTCATCGCCTCGAGCTCGCGCGGGACGTAGTTCTCGTCGTGCTTGGCGAGCAGCGTGTCGGCAGCGAAGGTGCCGTCGGCGAGCAGGCGCCCCTCGGCGACCACGCCCGAACCCTCGACGAACAGATCGGGCGCGATCCCGGCGTAGCGAACCGGCACCCGCGCCTCGCCGTCACCGACCACGAAGTCGATCGTGACCCCGTCGGCGCGGGTCTTGAGCGATCCCGCCTCGACCATTCCGCCGAGGCGCACCGCGTCGCCCGGCGCCGGCGGGTCGGCGACGAGGTCGCTGGGGACGTAGAACAGGCTCGCCTGGCTGCGCAGGCCCCAGGTGGCGATCAGCGCGGCGACGACCAGCGCCGCGAGCGCCAGCAGCACCAGCACCAGCCGCTGGTGCTTGGCCTTCGCCGGCATCACCGGTCCGCTCCGTCGCGGCGGCGCTCGGCGCGGCGCATGGCGAGCCAGCTCCACGCCAGCAAGGCGAGCGTGCCGACGACGCCCAGCACATAGGCGGCGAGGACGAACGGCCAGTGATCGAGCCCCTCGCGCATCAGGCACCCTCGCGCGCCCGCCGGCGCAGCCGTGCCTCGGCCTGCGCCTCGGCCAGCAGCGCCCGCATCCGCATCAGCACGGCGGCGCCGAACAGGCACGAGAAACCGAGCGTCGCGATGAGCAGCGGGTAGAGGAACGCCGGCGCCATCGCCGAGCCGCCGGTGGTCAGGCTCGGCGGCTGGTGGATCGAATACCACCACAGCACTGAGTAATGGATCACCGGCACGTTGATCACCCCGACCAACCCGAAGATCGCGGGGATCCGGCTCGACGCCCCCTCGCGCGCGGTCGCCTGCGCGAGCGCGATGTAACCGAGGTAGAGAAACAGCAGCACCAACATGCTGGTCAGTCGCCCGTCCCAGATCCACCAGGTGCCCCACGCCGGGCGGCCCCACAGCGAACCGGTCGCCAGGCACAGCGCGGCGAAGAACGCGCCCGGCACCGCGGCCGCGCGCCCGGCGATTGCCGCCAGCGGATGGCGCCAGACGATCTCGGCGAGGCTGACCCCCGCGATGACCATCCAGCCGCCCATGCCGAGCCACGCGGCGGGCACGTGGAGAAAGAGGATACGCACGCTGTCGCCCTGCAGCCGCTCGGCTGGAACCTGGGTCAGGCCCCACCACAGCGCCCCGCCGGTGATCGCCAGGCCCATGCCGAGAAGCCACGGCGTGAGCGGTCGGGCAACGCGGAGGAAGCGGGCGGGATTGGCAAAGCCGTGCATCGGGAAACCGTCGGCGCCGCTTTGGCAGGGCGCGCCCCTCGCCGCAAGGCGCGAACGCCGGCGAACCCCGGCAGGATCGCAATATCAGCGGCCGATAAGCTGCTGCGCCATCCGGTCGGCCACCTGGTCTGCGGGAACCCCGCTGCGGTCGCTTTCTTCCC
>JBGSBH010000014.1:0-18612 GCA_041730635.1 Cypionkella sp. | reverse complement strand
ATCGCGGATCGCGGTACAGCGGCACCAGTTGCGCAAGCGGCCGATCGCCGATCACCACGCCTGCCGCGTGGGTCGAGGAATTGCGCGGCAGGCCTTCCAGCTGCATCGCCAGATCGACCAGGCGTTTCACCTCGGGCTGGGTGTCATACTCGCGTTTGAAGTCCGCCGCGCCGTTCAAGGATCGCGGCAGGGTCCAGGGGTCGGTCGGATGGTTGGGCACCATCTTGCACAGCCGGTCGACGTGGCCGTAGCTCATCTGCAGGATGCGCCCGGCGTCGCGCAGCACCGCGCGGGCCTTGAGCTTGCCGAACGTGATGATCTGCGCGACGTGGTCGTGCCCGTACTTCGCCTGGACGTAGCGGATCACCTCGCCGCGGCGGGTTTCGCAGAAGTCGATGTCGAAGTCCGGCATCGACACGCGCTCGGGGTTGAGGAACCGCTCGAACAGCAGCCCGAGCCGGATCGGATCGAGATCGGTGATGGTCAGCGACCAGGCGACCAGCGACCCTGCGCCCGAACCGCGCCCCGGCCCCACCGGAATGCCGTTGTCCTTCGCCCACTTGATGAAATCGGCCACGATTAGGAAGTAGCCGGGGAAGCCCATCTGGTTGATCACGCCGATCTCGAACTCGAGCCGGTCGCGGTAGCTCCGCAGTTCGTCGTCGGAGAGCTCGCCGTACTTCTCGAGCCGCGCGGCGAGCCCACGCCGCGAATCCTCGGCCAGCATCCGCGCCTCGCCTTCGAGATCACCGGCGAGGCTGGGGAGGATCGGCGCGCGCTTGGGCGGCGCGAAGGCGCAGCGCCGGGCGATCACCAGCGGGTGGGCGGTCGCCTCGGGCAGGGCGGCGAACTGCTCCGCCATCATCGGCGCCGACTTGACGAACGCTTCGGGGTTGGAGCGCGGGCGCTCCGCCGCGTCGATGTGCGTCGAATGCGCGATGCACAGCATCGCATCGTGCGCAGGGTGCATGTGGGGGTCGGCGAAATTGGCCGGATTGGTCGCGACCAGCGGCAGGTCGCGCGCGTAGGCCAGCTCGATCAGCGCGTCCTCGGCGGCATCGCAGATCGCGCTGCTGCGGCGGGCGAGCTCGACGTAGAGCCGGCCGGGGAACAGCGCCTGCAGCCGCCCGCACAGCCACTCGGCCTCGTCCGCGCGGCCATCGGCGAGCAGGCGCGTCAGCCCCCCCTCGCCCGCCCCGGTCAGCGCGATCAGCCCCTCGGTGCGCCCTTCGAGGTCAGCCAGGTGGACGTGCGCGGCGAGCTCGAGCGGGCGGTCGAGGTGCGCCTTGCTGACCAGATGGCAGAGGTTCTCGTAGCCGGTCTCGTCCTGGACGAACAACGGCAGCGCATCGATCGTGTCGCTGCCCTGCCCGCGGCAGACCCCGAGCAAGGCGCCGACGATCGGCTGCACCCCCATCTCGAAGCAGGCCGCGGCGAACGGCACCGCGCCGTAGAGGCCGTTGCGGTCGCAGATCGCGATCGCGGGAAAGCCGCGCTCGTGCGCCAGCCGCGCGATCGCCTTGGGATCGATCGCGCCCTCGAGCATCGAATAGCTCGACATCACGCGCAAGGGAACGAACGGAGCGTGCGGCATGGCGTGAGACTATGGGCAGAAGGCGGGGATTCGCCAAGGAGCTGGGCGCCCGTATCCACCTGCATTCGTCATTGCGAGCGAAGCGAAGCAATCCATCGCCGGTCGCTGGATTGCTTCGCCGGCTTCGGCTCCTCGCAACGACGAGCCGAGCTGCTCAAAGCAGCCGCTGGATATCCTTTTCGATGGCGGCCGGCGCGTCGGTGGGGGCGTAGCGGCGGACCACCCGGCCCTCACGGTCGATCAGGAACTTGGTGAAGTTCCACTTGACCGCCTTCGATCCCATCAGCCCCGGCGCCTCGCGCTTCATCCAGTCGTACAGCGGGCTCGCGCCGGCGCCGTTGACCTCGATCTTCTTCAGCACCGGGAAGGTGACGTCGTAGGTGAGCTTGCAGAAGCTGGCGATCTCTTCCGCATCGCCGGGCTCCTGCGCGCCGAACTGGTTGCAGGGAAAGCCGAGCACCTCGAACCCCTGGTCGGCATACTTTCGCTGCAGCGCCTCGAGGCCCTCGTACTGCGGAGTGAAGCCGCAACGCGAAGCGACGTTGACCACCAGCAGCACCTTGCCGAGCTTCTCGGACAGGTCGAGCGGCGATCCGTCGGGCTTTTCCACGGTGAAATCGGCGATGGTGGTCATTCGAGCACTCCCTCGTGCAAGCGTACCACGCGATCCATCCGCCTTGCCAGACGCTCGTTGTGCGTCGCGACCAGCGCCGCGCTGCCTTCGCCGCGAACGAGCGCGAGGAACTGCTCGAGGACGACGTCGGCGGTGTGCTCGTCGAGGTTGCCGGTCGGCTCGTCGGCCAGCACCAGTTGCGGCCGGTTGGCGAGCGCGCGGCCCACCGCGACGCGCTGCTGCTCGCCGCCCGACAGCTGGCTCGGGCGGTGATCCAGCCGGTGGCCGAGCCCGAGACCGGCGAGGATCGCCCTCGCCCGTTCCTCGGCTTCGGCCTTGCCCCGGCCGGCGACGAGCTGCGGGATGACGACGTTCTCGGTCGCGGTGAAATCGGGCAACAAGTGATGGAATTGATAGACGAAGCCGAGATGCTCGCGCCGCAACTGCGTGCGGCCTTCGGGCGGCAGCGCGCTGGCATCGATCCCGGCGATTTCGATCCGGCCGGAAAAGCCTCCCTCGAGCAGCCCGACCGCCTGCAGCATCGTCGATTTTCCCGAACCCGATGGGCCCAGCAGCGCGACGATCTCGCCCGGCGCGATCGCCAGGTCGACCCCGCGCAGCACGTCGATCCGCACCCCGCCCTGCTCGAACGAGCGGGCCAGGTTCGTCAGCCGCACGACCGCCCCGCTATTCATAGCGCAGCACCTGCACGGGATCGGTGTTGGCGGCCTTGAACGCCGGGTAGAGCGTAGCGAAGAAGCTCAGCACCAGCGCGAGCAGCGCGATGCCGACGATCTCCACCGGGTCGGCGCGCGCGGGCAGCGTCGTGAGGAAGCGCACCGAGGGATCCCACAGGTTCTGCCCGGTCACCGCCGAGATGACGTTCACGATTCCCTGGCGAAAGGCGAGGATGACGAAGCCGAGCACCAGCCCGGCGCCCGCGCCGACCGCGCCCACCGCGAACCCCGCGGTCACGAAGATTTTGAGCAGCGAACGCCGGGTGGCCCCCATCGTGCGCATGATCGCGATGTCGCGGGTCTTGGCGCGCACCAGCATGACCAGGCTCGAGAGGATGTTGAACGCGGCCACCAGCACGATCATCGACAGCGCGAAGAACATCGCCACCCGCTCGACCTCGAGCGCCTCGAACAGCGAGGCGTTGATCTGCTTCCAGTCGGACACCACCGCCTGCCCGGCGAGCTGGCGGCCGAGCGGTGCGAGGTAATCGGCCGCCTTGTCGGCATCGTCGGTGGTCACCTCGATCATCCCGATCGTGTCGCCGCTGAGCATCAGCGTCTGCGCATCGGCGATCGGCATCACCACGAACGCCTTGTCGTAGTCGTAGACGCCGATGTCGAAGATTCCCGCCACCCGGTAGCCGACCTGGCGCGGCACCGTGCCGAACGGGGTCGAGCGGCCCGCCGGATTGATGATCGTGATCGTGTCGCCGACCCGGGCGCCGATATTCTCGGCGAGGCGCGCGCCGATCGCCACCTGGGCGGCATCGGGCTTCAAGGGCGCGAGGCTGCCGGCGACCAGCTTCTCCTCCAGCTTGGCGATGTCCTCGGCGGTGTTGCCGCGCACCAGCACCGCTTCCACCCGGCCGTTGAAGGTCACCAGCAGCGGCTGCTCGATCAGCGGGCTGGCGTCGACCACGCCCGGGGTCTTGCGAACCTGCTGCAGGATCCCCTGCCAGTTGTCGAGGCGGCCGCCGTAGGCCTGGATGATCGCGTGCCCGTTGAGGCCGACGATCTTGTCGAGCAGCTCGGCGCGAAAGCCGTTCATCACGCTCATCACCACGACCAGCAGCGCGACCGACAGCATCACCACGCCCACGCTGATCCCGGCGACGAGCGCGATGAAGCCTTCGCCCTTGCCCGGCAGCATGTAGCGCTTGGCGATCGTCCATTCGAAGGGGGAGAGGATAGGCCGGCCGTTTCGTTCAGCGATGGTTGCGGCTGCGCGTGTAGGGAGCCGGCGCGCGCGGCGCAACGGGTGATGGCGGCGCGCCCGGCCTTGTCATCGCCCGCCGCAATCGCCATTGAGCCGCCGAGCAGCGAGGCCCGCCAGCCGATGACCAACCTCCATCCGTTCGAGTACGCGGACGGCGACAAGCTCCGCGAGGAATGCGGCGTGTTCGGCGCGATCGGCGCGGCCGACGCCGCGGCGGTGACCGCGCTCGGCCTCCACGCGCTCCAGCACCGCGGGCAGGAAGCGGCCGGCATCACCAGCTTCGACGGCCAGGAATTCTACTCGCGCCGCGGCCTCGGCCACGTGGCGGAAAACTTCTCCGGCGCGGGCGCGCTGGCCGAGCTCCCGGGGATGATGGCGGCGGGCCACGTCCGCTATTCGACCACCGGCGGGGCGGGCCTGCGCAACGTCCAGCCGCTCTACGCCGATCTCGCCGCGGGCGGCTTCGCGGTGGCGCACAACGGCAACATCTCGAACGCGCGGGCCTTGCGCGACGAGCTGGTGCGCAAGGGGGCGATCTTCCAGTCGACCTCCGACACCGAGGTGATCATACACCTCGTCGCCACCAGCCGCTTCCCGACCCCGATCGACCGGCTGATCGACGCGTTGCGGCTGGTCGAGGGCGCCTATTCGCTGATCGTGATGACGCCCGAGGGGATGATCGCCTGCCGCGATCCGCTCGGCATCCGCCCGCTGGTGATGGGCAAGCTGGGCGAGGCGACGGTGTTCGCCAGCGAGACGGTGGCGTTCGACGTGATCGGCGCCGAATTCGTCCGCCAGGTCGATCCGGGCGAGATCGTGCGGGTCGATTTCGACGGCCGGGTTTCCTCGCTCCGGCCGTTCGGCAGCCACCATCCGCGGCCGTGCATCTTCGAGCACGTCTATTTCAGCCGGCCGGATTCGATCTTCGACGGCCGCTCGGTCTACGAAGCGCGCAAGGCGATCGGCCGCGAGCTGGCGCTCGAGGCGCCGGTCGATGCCGACCTGGTGGTCGCGGTGCCCGACAGCGGCGTGCCCGCGGCGATCGGCTATGCGCAGGCGTCGGGGGTGCCGTTCGAGCTCGGGATCATCCGCTCGCACTATGTCGGGCGGACCTTCATCCAGCCCGGCGACAGCGCCCGGCATTCGAGCGTCAAGCGCAAGCACAACGCCAACCGCGGGCTCGTCGAAGGCAAGCGGATCGTGCTGATCGACGATTCGATCGTCCGCGGCACGACCTCGATGAAGATCGTCGAGATGATGCGCGACGCCGGCGCGACCGAAGTGCACTTCCGCGTCGCCAGCCCGCCGACCGCGCATTCGTGCTTCTACGGGGTCGACACGCCCGAGCGCTCGAAGCTGCTCGCCGCGCGGATGGATGTCGAGCCGATGCGCGAGTTCATCCAGGCCGATAGCCTGGCGTTCGTCTCGATCGACGGGCTCTACCGCGCGGTCGGCGAAGCGGCACGCAATCCGCTGCGGCCGCAGTTCTGCGACGCCTGCTTCAGCGGCGACTATCCGACCGCGTTGACCGACCTCGCCGCGCGCGAGACGCACGAGGCGCAGCTCGCCTTCCCCGTCCACAAGGTCGCCTGATGGCGGGCACGGGGACGCTCGCCGGGCGCATTGCGCTCGTCACCGGGGCCAGCCGCGGGATCGGCGCGGCGACCGCGCAGGCGATGGCCGCGGCGGGCGCGCACGTGGTGCTGACCGCGCGCGACGTGAAGGCGCTCGAGGCGGTCGAGGATGCGATCCACGGCGCCGGCGGCAGCGCGACGATCGCGCCGCTCGATCTGGCGGAGAGCGACGGCATCCCCCGGCTGGCGGCGGCGATCGCGCAGCGCTGGGGCCGGCTCGACGCGCTGGTGATCAACGCCGCCTACCTCCCCACCCTGACCCCGGTGACCCAGATCGAGCCCAAGCAGCTCGGCCAGGCGCTGACCGTCAACGTGCTGGCGACCCAGGCGCTGCTGGCGGCGTTCGACCCGCTGCTGAAGCGCGCGGGCCACGCGCGGGTGATCGGCCTGACCAGCTCGGTCGGCAGCGAGCCGCGGGCGTACTGGTCGGCCTACGCCGCGAGCAAGGCGGCGTTCGAGACGCTGCTCGATTGCTACGCGATGGAGGTCGAGAAGCTCGGCGATACCCGGGTGGCGATCCTCGATCCCGGGGCGACCCGCACCGCGATGCGCGCCAAGGCCTATCCGGGCGAGGACCCGGCGAGCGTCAAGCCGCCCGAGGCAGTGGCCGCGCGCATCGTCGAGCTGCTGGCCGGGGACTTTCCGACCCGCCACCGGGAGCGTGCCTAATTTCCGGTTAACCAGCCGCGGCAACGCTCGGGAAAGCGGCATGCGGCACCGTCGATGAAGCTCGCCGCGACAGCCCGCGGCGGGGGCCAGGGGACGCCAGCGAGGCACGACACGCCATGATCAACGCCCACGAACGCTACGCCCTCGCCGCGCAGGAGGACCGCTGCGCGCCGCGGACCAAGATCAGCATCCCGGCGCAGCTGCGCGCCTCCGGCGGGCGCCCGTTCCGCACCGTGGTGCACGACCTGTCGATCTCCGGCTTTTCCGCCGCGGCGATCAACCGGATGCACGTCGGCCAGTTCTGCTGGCTGACGCTCCCCGGGCTCGAATCGCTGCAAGCCGAGGTGATCTGGTGGGACAACTGCATCGCCGGCTGCGCGTTCTCCGAGCTGCTGAGCCCGATCGTGCACGACAATATCCTCGCCCGCTATACCAGCGGCGGGGTGTTCCGCCCGGTCGCCTGAGCTAGCGCCCGCTCGCCGCGATCACCCGGTCGACCAGCGCCAGCCGCGCGGCCGACAGCTCGCGGCCCGTCGCGCGCGGCCAGTTCGAAACGGTCGCGATCACCAGCCGCCGCTCGGGCACGATGGTGATCGACTGCCCGAAGATCCCTTGCGCGCCGTAGTTGCCGCCGGGGTACGCCCACCACTGGTAGCCGTAGCCGTAGCCGGGTCCGGCGGCATAGGTGTCGCCGAATTCGACTTGCGGCGCGCCGGCGCTGGCGAACCACCCGGTCGGGACCGAGGGTTGCCCACCTTCGAGCGCGAACTGGCCGAACCGCGCGTAATCGCCGAGGCGCAGCGACAGGCAGCAGCCGCCGATGTTGCCGCCGGTGAGATCGCTCATCCAGAACAGCCCGCCGGCGAACCCCGCCGGGTCGGCGATCTTCGCCTTGGCGTAGGCGGCGAGCGAGCGCCCCGTAGCCGCCGCAACCAGATCGCCGAGCAGGTTGGTCTCGAGCGTCTTGTAGACCCACTTGCGCCCCGCCGGCGCCTCGCGGGCAAGCGTGCGGGCATAAGTCACCGCCTGCGATTCGCCGGGGACCGGGGCGATCTGCAGCATCCGCGCGACGTCGCTCGCCGGGTCGGTGTAATCCTCGTTCCACTTCACGCCCGAGGTCATCGTCGCCAGCTGCTCGACGCTCACCCCGTCGTAGGCGGTGCCGGCGAGCCGCGGCAGGTACTTGGTCACCGGGTCGTCGAGGCTGGCGACGAACCCGTCCTTCACCGCCGCGCCGAGCAGGGTGGAGGTGAAGCTCTTGGCGACCGAGAAGCTGGTCCAGCGCTGCTCGGGCGCGAAGCCGAGCGCGTATTTCTCGTAGCGCACCCGGCCATCCTGCAGCACCATGATCCCGGCGGCGCCCGAGCTCGCGACGTAGCTGTCGAGCGCGGAGATCGTCGCCGCGCCGAACGGCGCGCCGGCCGGCAAT
This sequence comes from Cypionkella sp., assembly GCA_041730635.1. GTDB lineage: Bacteria > Pseudomonadota > Alphaproteobacteria > Sphingomonadales > Sphingomonadaceae > Tsuneonella. The sequence goes on along the minus strand of JBGSBH010000014.1, from coordinate 10,720 downwards.
GCCCGCGGCCGGGGCGCCGGGGCAATCTCGATCCCGGCGAAGTAATCCTCCATCCGCCGGAAGCGATCGGCGCGGGTAGCGTCGTTCCAGAACAGCACCTGCTGGTCGGCCGGTGCGAGCTGCTCGCGCGGCGCGGTGACCCGCACCGGCGGATCGAGCGCCTCGGTCGCGCAGCCGGCGAGCGCCAGCGCGGTGAAAGCGAGCAGAACCTTGCGCATCAATCCTCCTTGACCAGCGTCACCTGGTGGACATCGATCCCGCCGCCGCGGAAGCCGCCCTCGCAGTACATCAGGTAATAGCGCCACAGGCGCACGAAGCGCTCGTCGAAACCGGCCGGCAGGCGGCCGTCGGCAGCCGCCGCGTCGAACTTCTCGCGCCACAGCCGCAGCGTCTCGGCGTAGTCCTGGCCGAAGTCGAGCTGGTCGGTCCACGCGAGGCCGCGCGCTTCGGCCAGGCGCTGGAACTCGCTGGTGCGGATCAGCAGGCCGCCGGGGAAGATGTAGGCCTGGATGAAGTCCGCGCTGCGGGCATAGGCATCGAACAGCCCCTCCTTCATCGAGATGAACTGGATCGCCGCGCGCCCGCCCGGCTTCAGGTTGCGCGCCACGCAGTCCATGAACGCGGGCCAGTATTCGCGGCCCAGCGCCTCGACCATCTCGACGCTGACCACCGCATCGTATTGCCCGTGGGTGTCGCGGTAGTCCTGCCTGAGGAAGCGCGGGTTCGCCGGGTCGCGCGCCTTGCCGCGGCACCAGCCGAGCTGTTCGTCCGACAGGCTGATCGCATCGACCCGCGCCCCCGTGCCGGCGGCGGCGTGCGCCAGCATGCCCCACCCGCAGCCGATCTCGAGCACGCTCTGCGCGCCCTCGACCCGCTGGAGCATCGCGGTGACCTTGGCGAGTTGGCCGTAGTCGAGCCGGTCGAGCGCCTGCTCGGCGCGCGAGGGGCCGACCGAGCGGGTGAACAGCGCGCTCGAATAGCACATGCTCCGGCCCAGCCAGGCGGCGTAGAAATCGTTGCCGAGGTCGTAGTGGGCGTGGATGTTGCGCGCGGCGCCGGCCGGGGTGTTGCGGTTGAGCCAGTGGGCGAAGCGCGCTGCCCAGCGGAACGGCCCGCGCGCCCGGCCGGTGTCCCCCAACGCCTCGCCGTTGGCCATGAACAGCGCGAATACCGGGACGGGGTCGGGGCTCGCCCACTCGCCCGCCTCCCATGCCTGGTACCAGCCGATCGAGCCGTTGGTGGCGAGCCGCAGCAGCGCGCGCCAGTCGCGGATCTCAACTTCGGCGGCGATCCCCGGCGCGCGCCCGCCGAGGAGCCGGGTGCTGCCGTCGGGCAGACGCCCGAGGATCGACCCGCTCTCGAGCCCCGCATCGATCCGATCGAGCAGCTTGTGGAAGCCCGGCGCGAACAGGCGCGCGAGCGCGCCCGGGCTGCGCTCGAACCGCGCGCCCGCTTCCAGTAGGGAGCCGCCCCTGCCAAGCCCCTCCGCTCGCATGCCCGCCCTATGGACCGGCGGCGGGCCCGCTTCAACCGCCCTGCGCGGCGCGATAGGCGGCGAGCGCGCGCTCGCGCGCCTCGCGGTGGCCGATGATCTTCGGCGGATAATCGCCGCGCTCCGCATCGGCCGGATCGTGGATCGCGGCGTCCGAGAGATGCGCCAGTTCCGGCACATAGCGGCGGATGTAGTCCCCCGCGCCGAACTTCTCGCTCTGGGCGAGCGGGGCCATGATGCGCACGAACATGTTGCTGTCGACCCCGGTGCCGGCGACCCATTGCCAGCTGACGCCGGTGTTGGCGTAGTCGGCATCGACCAGCGTGTCCCAGAACCAGCGCACGCCTTCGCGCCAGTCGATCAGCAGGTGCTTCACCAGGAAGCTCGCGGCGATCATCCGCACCCGGTTGTGCATCCAGCCGGTCTGCCACAGCTGACGCATCCCGGCATCGACAATCGGGTAGCCGGTGCGCCCGCGCTGCCACGCGGCGAGGTCCGCCGCGACGCCCGGATCGCGGCGAAAGATCGCGTCGAGGCCCACGCGGTACGACCGCTTCGGGTAGTCGGGATATTGGGCGATGATATTCTGGCTGTAATCGCGCCAGACGAGTTCCTTGGCATAGGTCTCCCACCCGGCCCCGCCGCGGGCCAGCCGGTGCCAGACCTGCGAAGGGCTGACCTCGCCCCAGTGGAGGTGCGGCGAGAGGCGCGATGAGCCGTCCTCGGCGGGGAGGTTGCGGCCCTGGTGGTAGCCGTCGACGCGCGCCGCCCATTCGTCGAGCCGGCGCTGGGCCGCCCACTCCCCCGGCTGCCAGGCTTCGCGCAGGCCGCCCGCCCAGTCGGGGCGGGTGGGCAGCAGGCGCCAGTCCTCGAGCCGGTCCGACCGCGGCCACTGCGCGGGTGCGGCGAGCCGAGCGGGGGCCGGCAGCGGCTCGGCGGGCGGCATCTGCGCGAGCAGCGCCTTCGCGAACGGGGTGTAAATCTTGTACGGCTGCCCGCCCCCGGTGCGCACCGCCCCCGGGGGCAGCAGGTAGTTGCCGTCGTGGAGCCGAAGATCGAGCCGGCTCGCCAGCGCCTCCTCCGCCTGGCGCCACCACGGTTCATAATGGCGCAGCGCGTGGACGCTTGCCGCGCCGGTCTCAGCCGCGAGCGCGGCGATCTCCGCCACCGCGTCGCCGCGCCGCAGGATCAGCCGCGAGCCGCGCGCGGCGAGGTCGGCCGCGAGGCTGGCGAGCGAATGATGCAGCCACCACCGCGCCGCGCCGCCCGGCGCCTCTTCACCCGGTGCGGCATCGTCGAGCACGTACAGCGGGATCACCGGGCCCGCCCGGGCAGCGGCATCGAAAGCGGGCTGGGCGGCGAGGCGCAGGTCGCGCCGGAGCCAGACGATCTGCGGCGCGGTCATCCGAAGCGGAACGGAATTGCGCGCGCGCTGGTTCCTCGCCCATGAAAAGTGACGCCGTTGTGACGCCCGGCGAACCGCCGCTGCCCGAAGAGATCGTGCGCCTGCCGCGCCGCGGCTTTGCGATCGACCGCCGCAAGGCGCTGATCGCGGCGGCGGTGCTGTGGGCCGGCTACGCGTTGATGGTCTCGCTGGTGCTGACCGACAACACCGGCGGGTTCGACCGCTGGGGACTGACGGTCAACCGCAGCGGCGACCTCGCGGTGCTCGCGGGCCCCGCGCTGCTCGCCGAGACGGTGCGCGACGTGACCAGCCTCGGCGGCGTGTTCCTGCGCAACCTGTTTGGCATAGGCGTGGTCGCGGCGCTGCTGTTCCTCCGGTTGCGGCGCGAGGCGGTGCTGTTCGCCGCCACCGTGATGACCGGTTGGCTGGTCAATTCGGGCATGAAGGCGCTGGTCGGCCGCCCGCGCCCCGAGATCGTGCCGCACCTTACCGAGGCGGGCGGAATGAGCTTCCCGAGCGGGCACAGCTTCAACTCGGCGGTGGTCTATATCGCCGCCGCGCTGGCCTTTGCATCGCTCAGCGCGCGGCATTCGGTGCGCTACACGATCGTCGGCACGGCGATGGTGCTTTCGGCGATGATCGCCTGGAGCCGGGTGATGCTCGGCGTGCACTTCCCGAGCGACGTGACTGCCGGCTGGCTCGGCGGCGCCGGCTGGGCGTTCCTGGCAGCGACGCTGCTCTACAAGCCCGCGCGGGCCGCGGCGGACAGCGCGGTGGGTGAGGCGATCGATCCGACTACGCCCTCCCCTTAGCCGCTGATCGTCATTGCGAGGAGCCGAAGGCGACGCGGCAATCCAGCTCCGGAGATGGATTGCTTCGCTATGCTCGCAATGACGAACCAAGGCTTCACAACGGCTCACAGCGAACATCCGGCAGCGCCACGGTGAACCGGTCGCGGGCGCGCGGGTCGTAGAACCGCGCATCGCGGAGGAGGACCGAGCCATCGGGGGCCCGGTCCACCACTGGTGATCTGGACCAGAATAGGAAGGCCCGCGTGTGCGAGTTCACCGTGGCCAATTGATCCAGAACGCAAAAGTACGAAAGTCCGGGATCACCGAGCGTCAGTGTATTCAGCCGCTCGGAAGTCGGACCGCTGAAGTTCGGAATTACTCGGTAGCGGCCATTCTGAATCGGGATGATCATCTCTCGCTCCCAGAAGGCGAAGGGAACGGGGCTCGCAATAGTTGGTCCGACGGCGTCCAACGAGGTCATCCGCTCGTGCGAACGAGTAATGGTTGCGTTGTGGGCGACATAGGCCAGCCCCACCGCGATCGCGATCCGCGCCGGCCGCATCCACTCCCCGTCGCGCTTTTCCCGCCGCAGCGAGAACACGCAAGCGAACCCCAGCAGCGCCCACAGCCAGACGTCGATGATGAACAGCGTGTCGCCGTAGAACCAGCGGCTCGAGAACGGCTCCAATAGGCGGATGCCGTAGACGTTGAGCCAGTCGAGCGCCGGGTGCGTCAGCGTGGCGAGGAACGACAAGGCGTAGAGCCAGCCGAAATGCACCGGCAGCCGCCCCTCTGGCCGCTTGCCCCGCCCCGCCTGCCAGCGGTCGAACCACATGAGCCCGCTCGCGAGCAGCAGCGGCAAGACCACCCAGGCGATCGGCCCGTGGGTGATCCCGCGACGGAAACCGAGATGCTGCACCCCGTCGAGCCAGAGAAAGCACGCCGCGTCGATATCGGGAATGTTCGCCCCGATGATCAGCGCGGGCATCGCGAGGCCGGTCTTCCGCTTGAGCCCCGCCTGGCCGAGCAGCGCGCCCACCAGGCTGTGCGTCAGGTTGTCCATTCTGCCGCGCCCTGATCAAGTCCTGTCAGTTATTAGCGCACTAAGACACTAAGGCACAAAGAGGTCACACTTGTTTTCCACCCGCTGCGATAATCGTTGGCGATGCGCTGTACGCCGCTCTTGAAGGTGGCATGGCCGAAATTCATCAGCAGACCGAGCGGCAGGTCATCAAACGCAAATAGGTCAGGAGCTGTTTGGCATGAACTGCAGCATGCCGCTCGGTGGATTTCAACTCGATCAGCAGGCGGCCTTCAACAATCAAATCGGCTTTGAATGCGTTATCGAAGACAACGCCTCGATATATGATCGGCACCGGCACTTGGCGTGCCACCGACAGGCCCGCTTCGACAAGCATCGCAGCTAAGATCGTTTCGTAGACCGACTCCAGCAGTCCGGGTCCCAGATCGCTGTGTAGCCGAAAGCCGCAATCCACGGCGATGCGAGCAATGCGTTCAAGCTCGTCATCGCGGGACATCTTTGCGTCTTAGTGGCTTAGTGCGAGAAATCTACAGCAGCGGCTCGCTCGCGTTCGGCGCGCCCTGGCCCGGGGGACGCGTACCGATCGGATCCTCCATCGTCCCGCCGACGGTCCAGCTCTGGCCCTTGCCGAGCAGCTTGGCGAGGTTCGCTTCCTTGCCGGCGCTCGCCTGCCGGCGCTCCTCCGCCGCCGCCGCCTCGAACGTCGGGCGCGGATCGTCGTAGAGCACGCCCAATGCCATCGGGAACGGGCCGAACGGCATCTCGACCAGCATGTGCGCGACCGAGCGGTTCCTGACGTCGTGCACCAGCACCCCCGCCGCCTGCCAATCGTCGTCGAACACCTCGGCGACCTTCAGCTGCAGCAGCTCGCGGTCGAGGGTGATGCCCCACCGCCCGCCGCCGAACAGCATCGGCTGCCCGTGCTCGAGCCAGAGCTGGCGGTCCTCCGCGCCCTTGGGCTGGGCGAAATCGTCGAACACGTCCTTGTTGTAGACGACGCAGTTCTGAAAGATCTCGACGAACGCCGCGCCCTGGTGGGCGTGGGCGGCGATCAGCACCTCCGGCAGCTTCTTGGAGACGTCGAACCCGCGCGCGACGAACCGCGCCCCGGCGCCGAGCGCGAACGCGGCGGGCCGCGCGGGGTGGTCGTAGGAGCCGAGCGGCGTCGTCGGCGTCTTGGTCCCCTCGCGGCTGGTCGGCGAGTACTGGCCCTTGGTGAGGCCGTAGATCTCGTTGTTGAACAGCATGATCTGCATGTTCACGTTCCGGCGAAGAACGTGCATCAAGTGATTGCCGCCGATCGACAATCCGTCGCCGTCGCCGGTCACCAGCCAGATGTCGAGATCGGGATTGGCGAGCTTTACCCCGGTCGCCACCGCCGGCGCGCGGCCGTGAATCGTGTGGAAGCCGTAGCTTTCCATGTAGTACGGGAACCGGCTCGAGCAGCCGATGCCGCTGATGAACACCGTCGTCGCCGGGTTGGCGCCGATCTGCGGCAGCGTGCGCTGCACCGCCTTGAGGATCGCGTAGTCGCCGCACCCCGGGCACCAGCGGACTTCCTGGTCGGTCTCCCAGTCTTTGAGGGTGGTGGCGAAGGGGGTCATGTCGTTCATGGCAATTCTCCGTTCGCGTTGCGGTGAACTATCAATCCGCTCGTGCTGAGGAGGGGACGAGGCCAGAGGCCGAGTGCCCGTCTCGAAGCACCGCGCGCGTCCTTCGAGACGCTCGGCCTTTCGGCCTCGCTCCTCAGGACGAACGGATGGAGGGTAATCATTCCGGATACTCGCTCTGCGGCGACTTGTGCTTGCGGAGCGAACCGTCGTCGTGGCCGCTTTCGGGGGTGGGAAGCTGCTGGAGGTTCGCGTCGACCTCGCCGCCCTCGTTGCCTTCGATGCCGTCAAAATATTTGGCGATCGCGGCTTCGAGCTCGGCGATCTGGAACGGCTGGCCGCTGGTCTTGGTGAGCGGCGTCGCATCGACGAGGTACTGGTCGCGCAGCACGGTCTTGAACTGGCCGGTGTTCATCTCGGGCACCAGCACATGCTCGAACCCGCGCAGCAGCGGTCCGAGGTTGGCGGGTAGCGGCCAGATGTGGCGCACGTGGATGTGGCTGACGTCGATGCCCTTGGCGCGCGCGCGGCGGACCGCCTGGTGGATCGGGCCGAAAGTGCTGCCCCAGCCGACCACCGCGAGCGTGCCGCTGGTCTCGCCGAGGCAGACCTCCTGGTCGGGCACCGCGACGCCCGCCACCTTGTCACGCCGCGCGTCGGTCATCGCCTGGTGGTTGGCGGGGGAGTAGTCGATGTGGCCGGTGTCGACCGCCTTCTCGATCCCGCCGATACGGTGCATCAGGCCTGGCGTGCCGGGCTTGATCCACGGCCGCGCGCCCTTGGCGTCGCGCTTGTAGGGCAGCAGGTTGTCGCCCCCCTGAGAATCTTTGGCGTTCCGCTCCTCGAGGAACGTCGCGGGGAACTCGGCGTAGCTCGCCGGATCGGGCACTTTCCACGGCTCGGCGGCATTGGCGATGTAGCCGTCGGTTAGCAGCATGACCGGGGTCATGTACTGGACCGCGATGCGGCACGCCTCGATCGCGCACTCGAACGCGTCGCCGGGGCTGAGCGCGGCGATCACCGGCAGCGGCGCGTCGCCGTTGCGGCCATAGACCGCCTGATAGAGATCGCTCTGCTCGGTCTTGGTCGGGAGCCCGGTCGAAGGCCCGCCGCGCTGCGAGTTGACGATCACCAGCGGGAGCTCGGTCATGATCGCGAGGCCCATCGCCTCGGTCTTCAGCGCGATGCCCGGGCCCGACGACGAGGTGACCCCGAGGCTGCCGGCGTAGCTCGCCCCGATCGCGGCGCAGATCGCGGCGATCTCGTCTTCCGCCTGGAAGGTGGTGACGCCGAATTCCTTGAGCCGCGCGAGGTGGTGGAGGATCGAGCTTGCCGGGGTGATCGGATAGCCGCCGAAGAACATCGGCAGGTGTGCCAGTTGCGCGCCGGCGACGAGGCCGAGGCTGACCGCCTCGGCGCCGGTGATAGTACGGTAGAGCCCCGGCGCGCTCGGCACCGGCTCGACGTGGAGCTGGCGCAAGGGCCCGGCGAGTTCTGCCGTCTCGCCATAGGCATGGCCGGCGTCGAGCGCCGCGATGTTGGCGCCAGCGAGTTCGGGCTTGCCCTTGAACTTCGCATTCAGCCATTCGTGGATCGGCCCGCGCGGCCGGTCGAACATCCACAGCGCCAGCCCCAGCGTCCACATGTTCTTGCAACGCAGCGCGTCCTTGTTGCCGAGGCCGAACGGCTTCACCGCCTCGATCGTCTGCGCGCTGATGTCGAACGCCAGCACCTGCCATTTGGCAAGGCTGCCGTCCTCGAGCGGGTTCGTCTCGTATTTGGCCTTCTCGAGGTTGCGCCTGGTGAATTCGCCGGTGTCGGCGATGATCAACCCCCCGGGCTTCAGCGCCTGGACGTTGGTCTTCAGCGCCGCCGGGTTCATCGCCACCAGCACGTCGGGCGCGTCGCCCGCGGTCTCGATGCTGGTCGAGCCGAAGTTGATCTGGAACGCGGAAACGCCGAACAGCGTCCCCTGCGGCGCGCGGATCTCGGCGGGGAAATCGGGAAAGGTGGCAAGGTCGTTGCCGGCGAGCGCGGTCGACAGCGTGAATTGCCCGCCGGTGAGCTGCATCCCGTCGCCGGAATCGCCGGCGAAGCGGACCACCACGGCTTCGGGATTGACGGAAGCGACCGCCGCGCGGGGCCGGTCGGCGGCGTTTTCCATGAGCTGGCGGGTGGCCATGCATTTTCCTTGTGCGGCGCCGCTCCCGGCGCGGATCATCGGTCGGCGGCACCTAGGAACCGCGCGTTCCCCCCACAATCAAGTTTTTCTCCCGCGGGGCGAAAATGTCGAGTGCAAAATGCGCCCCCGCCGCGCTAAGCATCCCGGAAAGCAACCGATCCGGGAGGGCAGCCGATGGGCGATACCGAACACTTCGTGCGCGACGATGTGCGCGGGTTTCTGGCCATGCTCGAGGCGATGGGCGGGCCGCAGCTCGACGAGGTGCCGATCGAGCAGGCGCGCGCCTCGTACAACGCGATGGCCCAGCTCGCCGAGGCCGAGCCGCGCGAGCTGGCGGTGGTGCGTGACCTCACCTGCCCCGGCCCCGGCGGCGAGATTCCGCTGCGGCTCTACGACGCGCGGACGCACCGCTCGGCCGGCCCGGTGGTGATGTTCTTCCACGGCGGCGGGTTCACCATCGGCGATCTCGATACCCACCACGCGATGTGCACCGAGCTGGCGCACGGGCTCGACCTGCCGGTCGTCGCGGTCCACTACCGCCTCGCGCCCGAAGCGCCCTTCCCCGCCGCGCCCGACGATTGCGAGGCGGCGACCCGGTGGGTCGCGGGTAGTCCTGCCGAACTCGGCCTGCAGGTGACCGGCCTCGTCACCACCGGCGACAGCGCGGGCGGCAACCTGACGATCGTCGTCACCCAGGCGCTGGGCGACGATCCCGCTGCCGTGCCGGTGCTGGTGCAGGCACCGATCTACCCGATCGCCAGCCCGGTCGAGGAAACCGGCAGCTACAAGAGCTTCGGCGAAGGCTTCCTGCTCACCGCGCGGACGATGGAGTTCTTTTCGGCGAGCTACGCCGGCGAGGTCGACGACAAGCGCCATTACCCGATCCTGCACGACAACCACGCGCAGACCCCGCCGACGGTGCTGATCACCGCCAGCCTCGATCCCTTGCGCGATTCGGGGCGCGAGTACGCGGCGCACCTCGTCCAGAACGGGGTCGACGTCACCTACATCGAGGCGAAGGGCAACGTGCACGGCTTCATCACCGTGAGGAAGGCCGTGCCGAGCGCGCAGAAGGACGTCGAGGCGCTGATCGCCGCGATCCAGCTGATGCTCGAACGGCAATCCTGAGCCGCCGCAGATGGAAGAGCTCGGTTACCGCCCCTGCGTGGGGGTGATGCTGGTCAACGCCGCGGGCAGGGCCTTCGTCGGCCGGCGGATCGACAACCGCGAGGGCGACTGGTGGCAGATGCCGCAGGGCGGGGTCGATCCGGGCGAGGACCTGGAGGCGGCGGCGCTGCGCGAGCTCGCCGAGGAAACCGGCGTCGCAGCCGAGCTGGTATCGCTGATCGGCCGGTTGGCGGAGCCGGTGCGCTACGACCTGCCGCGGGAGCTGATCGGCAAGCTCTGGGGGGGTCGCTACCGCGGGCAGGAGCAGACCTGGTTTCTCGCCCGGTTTGCAGGCGATGATGCGGACGTCGACCTCGAGGCGCACGACCCGCCCGAGTTCTGCGACTACCGCTGGGTCGACCCCGAAGAACTGCCCGAGCTGATAGTCCCGTTCAAGAAGCGCGTCTATCGCACGGTTCTGGAAGGGTTTCGCGAGCTCATGTAGTGCGCCCCCGCGCAGGCGGGGACCTCAGGCGATGGACGCCAATCGGCCTGTGATTCCCGCCTTCGCGGGGATGACGAGCTGGGGGCTCGTCAATTCTGCTGGGTCACCACCGTCTCGGGGATCACCGCCTCGGCCGTCAGCACGCGCGCCTGCGGCCCCTGGGCGATCGCCGCGGCGAGTGCGCGCGTCTCGGGGCACTTGTCGCCGCACATCGTCTTCAGCTTGGCGAGATTGCGGCGCGCCTTTTCGACCGCGCCCTTCTCCACCAGCGCGGCGCCTTCGCCCGACAGCGCGGCGAGATTGCCGGGCTCGCGGGTCAGCGCCTCGCGGTAGTAGCGGATCGCCTTGCCCTGCAGCCCTTCGCGGCGGGCGACCTCGGCGAGATCGAGGAACACTTGCGTCGCGCCGGGATCGACCGCCAGCGCGGCCTCGAAGGCGTCGACCGCCTCGCCGGACTTGCCCGCGGCGAGCGCCGCGCGCCCTTCGGCGACCAACGCGGCGGCGCGCGGATCGAGCACCCGTTCGGCGCCGGCGCCCCCCCGGGCGGGCCCCGCCCGGCCGGCGGCCAGGGCGGCGGGGGGGGGGG